>DASWSO010000102.1:0-5326 GCA_036402635.1 Xanthobacteraceae bacterium | reverse complement strand
GGCGATCAGCATCTGCATCCCGCGATGGTGTTATGAGGCCGGCGCGAAAGCAACGCCGCGGGGCGTATATGCCGGACACCGGCGCTGCGCAGTCCGGCCTCCCCTTTTCCGGGGGAGGTTAAGGGCGCTGCCGTTGCCGCGACGGGCGCGGACACCCGTTGATTCATCGCGACCTCTATGCTCTCGCAGCCCCTCACCTCGTGGCGCGCATTTCCCCCTGACCCTGATCATCTTCGACTGCGACGGCGTGCTGGTGGATTCCGAGCCGATCGCCAGCGCCGTGATGGCCGAGATGATCACCGCGCTCGGGCATCCGATGACGCCCGCCGAGGCGCTCGCCACCTTCACGGGGCTGAGCCTCGCCGACGTCAACGCGCTGGCGCAGCGGCTGCTGGGCCGGCCGGTCCCGCACGAGACCGGCGCGCATTACGGTGCCGCGCTGCTCGACCGCTTCCGGCAGGAGCTGAAGGCCGTCGACGGCGTGCGCGACACGATCGCGGCGCTGCCGTTCGCGCGTTGCGTCGCCTCCTCGTCGACGCCGGAGCGGCTGCGGCTCTCGCTGCAGGTCACCGGACTGCTGCCGCTGTTCGATCCGCACGTCTTCAGCGCCGCGCAGGTGCGGCGCGGCAAGCCGGCACCGGACCTCTTCCTGTACGCGGCCGCGCAGATGCAGGCCGATCCACCGAACTGCATCGTGGTGGAGGACTCGGTGCTCGGGATCGAAGCGGCGCGCGCGGCCGGCATGCTGCCGATCGGCTTCGCCGGCGGCGGCCACGCCACCGACGCGCTGGCGCAACGGCTCGCCGCCGCCGGCGCCCACGATGTGGTGCGCAGCATGGCGGCGTTGACGCCGCTGCTCGCGGCGCTTGCGGGGCGGTGACGGATCGCGGTTAGATGCGGCCGTCGCCTCCACGCGGAACGCGGAACCGATGCGCAAGCTGCTGCTGGCCGGGCTCGCTTTCGGACTGACCTGCGGCGGCGCGGCCGGGCAGGCGCAGGACCGCCGCGGCACCCGGCTGTGGAACCTGACGCTCTATACGCTGACCAGCGTGCAGCTCTCGCCGCCCGGACAGAACGCCTGGAGCAAAAACCAGTGCGAGAACGACCGCGACGGCACCGTCGATCATGACGAGCGGCTGCGCATCACCGGCGTCGCGGCCGGCCGCTACGACGTCAAGCTCGCCGACAAGATCGGCCGCGTCTGCACCGTCCGCGCCGTCGAGGTGAAGGACGGCGAGGTGTTTGCGATCGAGGAGAAGCAGCTGACCGACTGCGAGAAGCGCTAAGCCGTCATTGCGGCCGACGGATTCAGGATGCCGGACAGCGAACAGCACGGAACGACACGGACCATCGCCGGTCCGGCGGCGGCGACCGGGTGTTCTTCCGGTTGGTCTGGCCTTGGTCCGGCGCTCGCTCAGGTGTCGCGCTGGCGCCCCGGGATCTCGCAGCGCCACTTGGCGACGGTCCATTTGGGGTGCTCGCCGATCCACTGCGCGATGTAGGGCGGCGCCCCCATGGCGCACTGCGTCAGCGAGCCCGCCGACTCGTATTGCAGGTGCTGGTCCTCGCACCGGGCGGGCTGCGCAAGTGCGCACACCGTCACGATAATTTCGATCATCGCCATCGCGGGCAACTCCGTCGCCGGGCTGTGGGCGCTGCAACAACAATCGCCAGCCCGGGCTGCCGGTTCAACCCGGATGAATCACCAGCAGTTCGCCTTTGCCGAGCACCGCCATGTCGCCGGCAAAGCGCCGCACGGGATGCCGGAAAAGAGATGAAGCCGGCGCGCTAACCCCTTCCAGATACTTGGCGAACAGCCGCAGCGCCACCAGTTTGTGGACACCGCAGTCGACGAAGCTCGGCGCCATGGCGGCGGGCTCTTGCGCCAGCGCCAGCGTGCCGCGCTTCATCAAATATCCGGGAAGCGCGCCGGCGCGGCCGCACACCACCAGCGTCCCGGCGATCATCCGGCTGCCCGCGTAGGCGCCGGCGCTGCCCTCGATCACGATGGTGCCGCGGCGCAGCCGGTCGCCGGCGCGCGCACCGGCGTCGCCGCGCACCAGGACGGTGCCGCCGCGCATCCCGGCGATCTCGCCGGCGAGCGGGCCGCCGAGCCGTTCCGCAACGCTGCCAAGCACTTCCAGCGATCCGCCGCGCATCCCGGAGGCCGTCCACGGCCCGGCATCGCCACCGATCACCAGGCGCCCGCCCTGCATCGCGCGGCCGGCCTGGATGCCGACCTCGCCTTCGACCCGGATCTCGCCCCCGGTCATGCCGTGGCCGATGCGGTCGAGCCGATCGCTGCCTTCGATCCGGATCGATCCGGCATCGCCCATGCGGATGGCGAACGCGTCGCCCACGGTGCAGCCGACCCTAGTGGTTTGCAGCGCGATGCGGGCGATCTCGGCCTCGCTCTTGCCGGCCAGCAGGTGCGGCACGATCGGGGCCATGTCGAGCCGCTGCGGCGGCCGGCCCTTCAGCGTCAGCACCAGGGCGCTCACAGCAGGTCCTTGAGATGGAAATGGTGCGGCCCGAGCTTGCCGCCGTAATTGCCGGCGCCGATCCGCACCGCCCCGCGCTCCGGCCCGAGCGCGACGATCGCCGCGATTCCGGCCCGCATCGCCGCGGCGACCGCGGGTGCGGTGAGCCCGTCGATGACGATCTCCAGCACCGCGCCGATGTCCGGATCGAGCGCGGTCGCGACGGCGCCGCGCAGCGTCGGGCAGTAGGCGTCGTTGGTGGAAGCCGGCACGCCCTTATACTTGGAGCCGACCTTGGAGCCCGAGCGCACGATCCCGCCCGGGAACGGCGCGATCGCGTCCGGCACCCCTGCGACGGCCTTCGCCGCGGCTTCGGCCGCTGCCAGCGTCGAAACCGGATTATGCCCCATGATCAAGAGGTTGCCGCCGCCGACTGCCTGTTTGGTCAAACCGGTCGTGGCCTCGCAGACGAACTCGCCGTCCATCACAGGCAGGCGCCAGAAGTGCTTATCGCCAAAGCGCTTTGAGATCTGCCAGCCGTCGCCGAAATAGCGCAGCGCGTCGCCGAGCCTGAGTGCCTCCTCGCCGGCCAATCCGGCGTAACAGGCGGAGCCCGGGCTGGTGAGCACGCACTGCCCGACCCGGTTCTGCAACTGCTTCTGCAGCTCGGTCGTGGAGACCGCGAACAGCAGCACCCGCACGCCCGGGCGGCCGTCCGGCGTTTCCGCCGGGCCAAGCTCGCGGTCGATGCCGGCCTCGCAGCCGCAGCCGATCACCGAGGTGGCGAGGCCGGTCATCGTCACCGCCGCTTGCCGCGCCCAGGCCGGCGAATCCGCCGTGATGACGAGGGCGGTGGCGCGCATGCCGAACGCCTCCGCAAACGTGTCGTCGATGCGGACGCCGTTGGCGGTCAGCTGCGGCATGGCACCTGCTCGAACGGTTCGGGCCGCCCGATCGCCCAGTCCGGCACGCTGAACCGGTCGGGCGAGAGGCCGTAGCGCTGGTCGTAATAGGCCTGCAGACGGCGCTCGATCGCCGCGTCGTGGCCGGGCGCGACGGTCAGCGCGCGGCCGTAGCGGACGTTGACGACCGCGCCGTCGCGCACCACCAGCTCGCCGTCCTTGAACACCAAGGCGGCGGAACGGAACATGCGGGCGCGATCCGGCGCATCCTCATAGACCGCGACATCCGCCACCGCGCCCGGGGCGAGGTGGCCACGATCCGCGAGCCCAAGCAGCCGCGCCGGCGCGGCCCGGGTCATGGTGGCGATCTCCGGCAGCGTGTATTCGCGCCGGATCGACGGCAGCGTGGTCAGCGCCATCGCGGCCGCGGGCAGTTGCGCGATCCACTCGGCGCGCAGCTCGCGGCTCATCAGCAGCGCGAAAATGTCCGGATAGGCGGTGAACGGCGCCCCGTTCGGATGGTCGGTGGTGAAGAAGACCCGCGCCGGGTCGTCGATCAGCAGGAAAAGCTCAAGCCCCACAGCCCATTGCAGGGCGTTGTAGAAGTCGTTCCTGCGGTATTCGTAGGGCACGATGCCGGCCCCGTTGGCATCGCCGTCGAAGATCACCCACTTGCGCGGCCGCGCCTGATGGCGGGCGTTGAACTGGCGCAGCGTGTCGAGCGAGATGGTGACGGTCTGGCCGAACATCACCTGACCGACGTCGACGGTGATATTCTTGTTGGCGTTCACCGCCTCGGCGAGCCGCGCCGCTGCGGACGAGAAGCCGCGCTCGCCGTCCCGGCCGTAGCCGTAGAACTGCAGGTGCGCGAGGTGGAGCGGCAATCCCTCCGCGGCCTCGATCGTCGCAAGCGCCGTGTCGGCGTTGCCGGCGAGCCCGAGATTGTTGCAGTGGACGTGCAGCGGATGCGGCACGCCGAGCTCGTGCACGGCCGCCTGCAGGGCCTTGACGATGGCGCGCGACGACACGCCGTAGGACGGCACCACGTCGTCGAGCGAGAAGGCGCGGACGTTCTCCTTGAACGCGGCGGCGCCGCCGGCATTGATCACCTTGATGCCGAGCCCGCGCGCGCCCGCGAGCGACCAGGCGACGTAGTCCCGTACCGCCCCGGCGCCCTCGCCGGTCTGCAGGAGCCGCAGCAAATAGTCGTCGTTGCCGAGCACGCACAGCGTCGCCTTGTCGATGATCGGGATGTCGGCGAGCTCGAGATGCGCATGCAGCGCATGGTGCGGTGCAACCGCCGGCTCCACCACGGTGGTGAACCCCATCTCGGCATAGCGGCAGCCGGTGGCGAATGTGGACCAGCCGGCCTCCGCCAGTGGCGTTGCGGTACGCTGCTGTTCCGGCAGCAGCAGCCGCGCCGTATTCACATTTGTTCCGGCGATGTGCGAGTGGATGTCGATCGCCCCCGCCATCACGATCTTGCCGCTGGCGTCGAAGCTCTCGGCGGCCTTGCCGCCCGGCGGCGGCGCCACGATGCCGCCGTCGCGCATCCAGATATCGCCGATCGCGTCGCGGTGGTTTGCCGGATCGATCACCCGACCGCCTGCAATGCGGGTCAGCATCGGGTCGGCCCCGGCAGCAGGCTGCTGATGCGCGATAGCGCCTCGGCGACCGACAGTGCGCCGCTCGGCTGCGCGGCGGCGACGGCCGTCAGTGTCCCGGTGGCGGCGTCGTGCTGGACCGCATCGTGGTCGATGCCGGGCCTTCCGACCGCGATGCGTACCCGCGGGCTCGTGCCCTTGAAGGCAATATCAGCGCCCCCAAGCGCGATCGTGGGGATGGCCTTGCCCCACTCCGGGGAGAACCCGGAATAGGCCGAAATCCACACCGCACAATCGGCTTCGCCCGCGTTCACGAGGCGCCGGGTGTCGAAGCGCCAGG
>DASWSO010000101.1:0-1928 GCA_036402635.1 Xanthobacteraceae bacterium | reverse complement strand
GCTGATCATCGACCTCGATCCGCAAGGAAATGCCTCCACCGGCCTCGGCATCGACCAGCGTGACCGCGACCGCTCGACCTACGAGGTGCTCTCCGGCACGATTGGGCTGCGCGACGCGGTGCGCGAGACCGCGGTGCCGCGCCTGTGGATCGCGCCATCCACGCTGGACCTCGCCGGCTTCGAGCTGGAAGTCTCGCACGAGCGAGATCGTTCGTTCCGGCTGCGGCAGGCGCTTGTGGGCATCAACAGCGGCACTGCCGTCGGCGAGGGCTTCAGCTACGTGCTGGTGGACTGTCCGCCGTCCCTCAACGTGCTCACCATCAACGCGATGGCGGCCGCGGACGCGATCCTGGTGCCGCTGCAGTGCGAGTTCTTCGCGCTGGAGGGCCTGTCGCAGCTGCTGAAGACCGTCGACCAGGTGAAAAACTCGCTGAATCCGGGCCTGTCCATACACGGTATAGTGTTGACCATGTACGACTCCCGCAACAACTTGTCGGGGCAGGTCGTCGACGACGTCCGCGGCTTCATGGGCGAGAAGGTCTACCAGACCGTGATCCCGCGCAACGTGCGGGTCTCGGAGGCGCCGTCGCACGGCAAGCCGGTGCTGCTCTACGACCTCAAATGCGTCGGCAGCCAAGCCTATCTGCGGCTCGCCTCGGAAATCATCCAACGCGAAAAAGCCCTGCGCGCAGCGCAACTTAGCGCGGCCTAACCGAGAGAATATCGATGGCGGAAGAGGCGGGACGGGCGCGGCTCGGCCGCGGGCTCGCGGCGCTGATCGGGAATGCCGGCGACGAGGCGCCTGCGGCGCCGGAGCGGCCGCGCGGCCAGCGCAAGGTTCCGGTCGAGTTCCTGCGCGCCAATCCGCGCAATCCGCGCCGGTTGTTCGCCCCGGACCAACTGGAAGAACTGGTGTTGTCCGTGCGCGAACGCGGGGTGATCCAGCCTATTCTGGTGCGGGCTCTGCCCGGCACCGTGGAGCGGTACGAGATCATCGCCGGCGAGCGACGCTGGCGCGCTGCCCAGCAGGCCGGACTGCACGCGGTGCCGATCGTCGTCACCGAGGCGAGCGACCGGCAGTCGCTGGAGCTCGCCATCATCGAGAATGTGCAGCGCACCGACCTCAACCCGCTGGAGGAGGCGCTCGGCTTCCAGGCGCTGGCGGACGAGTTCGGCCACAAGCCGGACGACATCGCCAAGGTGGTTGGGAAAAGCCGCAGCCACGTCGCCAACATGTTGCGGCTGCTCAACCTTCCGGAGGGCGTGAAGGCCTATCTGGCGGACGGCAGGATCTCGGCCGGGCACGCGCGCGCGCTGTTGGCTTTGCCGGACCCGGAGGCGGGCGCCCGCGCCATTGTGGAGCGCGGCCTCAATGTCCGCCAGGTCGAGGCTTTGGCGCAGGAGCAGGCGCAGGCGCGGTCCAAGTCTGGCGGTTCGGCGGCGGCGCAGAAGGACGCCGACACCCGCGCGCTCGAGCGGCGGCTGTCGGACGCGCTGGGGCTGACCGTGACGGTGAGTCACGGCGGCGAGGGCGGCGAGTTGAAAGTGCGCTACCGCACGCTGGAGCAGCTGGACGAAGTGTCCCGAAGGCTCACCGCCAAATAACTGAACACAAATTCACTGAATCTGAGTTCAGCATTCTTGAGACTGCGCCAGCACGAAGGCCGAGCCTGACCAAGCGCTTCACGTCAGCCCGCCTGGCGCGCGCCGCGGGCGAGCTGTAGCAGCACGTGGCGCCCGGCGGTTTCGGCCAGCGCCGGGCTGAGCCGCACCTGCAGCGCCGTCGTGGCCAGCGCCTGCATGGCACCCGTCAGCCGCCCCGAGGTCCACAGCTTGAGCGCCGCCTCCACCACCGGCTTGCGCTTGAAAAACACCTGCGGCCCGACCGCGTCGGAGATCGGCACGTTGTCCTGCTCGATCGCGAGCCG
>DASWSO010000100.1:0-4892 GCA_036402635.1 Xanthobacteraceae bacterium | reverse complement strand
CCGACCACCAAGACAGTCCCCGACTTGCCACGGATTGCGCGCTCTAAAACGTTGACGTACTCGGCACGCGCCTGCTCAACCTCGGGGGGGAATTTCGCGCCGGCGGCAGGATTGGCGACGAGCGCCCTCTCTCCCACCTGAATGACCTCGGGAACCAACCCGAGCGCCGCCGCGAGGGGTTGAGCCGTCTCGCGCGTTCGGCGGAGTTGAGTTGTTATGATGGCGGTGACGCCGGCATTGCGAAGCGCCGCGGCAAGGTCCTGGGCACGTTTGAGCCCGGCTTCGCTCAGCGGCCGATCCGGCTGCGGCGCCGTGTCCGCATGCCGAACAAGGATAAGGGTCGGAAACCCTTCGGCACGATTGGCGGGCTGGGCGACGGACGTAAGTGGCGTAACCACGGAAGCGGTTACAGCCATGGCGACAGCTAGCGTTGGGCCAAGTCCTGAGACGAACGGCATCACCAGCCTCCGCTCGATCAATGTGTTCCCGCCGATGAGGCTGTCTTGTGCCTCCTGGCATTCGCAGCGCGCGACCCAGCGACCAAAAGTTAAGCGCTACAAAATGCCGTTGACGTCGGCGAGCAAACGCTTGCCGTGATTGTCGCGGACGAGCTCAAGGTCGCTGCGGCAGGTCGCAGGCTCGGCGGCGCGGGCATGCGTGGCGCAGAACGCGGTGGTCTCAGCCTCGATCTCGACGATCCGCGACGCCTGCAGCTGCGCGCGGGCGTCGGTTCCGTAGCGGTGCACGACCAGCGCAAAGAGCACACCGAGGGCGACAAGACCGAAGATCACGACCATTGCGGTGCGGGTCTGCGGCATTTCCCTTTCGGCGACGCGCATCGCAGTCACTCCCCAGGTTCCGGAACGCGAGAGTAACACGCGCATGGCGCGTGCGCCACGGCCGTTGCTCGCCGCCGCCGCTTGCCGCCGTCGGGCGTGGGCGCCGGCACGCCCGTGCGGCGCCTTGGCCGCAGCAGCAAAGAGTGTGCGTGCAGGTTGCCTACTTTGAACGATACAGCTTTCTGGGGGCTAGGCTCGCCTGCCGCCGATATGCTCACATCGCATGGGGCTTATACGTGTCTTGAGGGGGTGGCGGTGGTGCTTCGTTCCAACTTCACGGGCGACCAACAGGCGGCCGCCGATTACATTCGCGAGATGGCGCAGGAATTGGCGCTGCTCGCCGAGCGGGCGTCGCTCGACGCGGTGGCGCTCACGCTCGAGGAAGCGGCAGAGCAGGCCAACGCGGTGCTCTGCCCGGCGTCCCTGCAGTGACCTAGCCGCGCTGGCTTGGCGGTGGTCACGCCGCCCAGGCGGTGACGCGCGCCCGGTCGTGATCGAGCCGGTCGGTGATCTCGCGCAGGCAGGCGAGCAGGCGCGGGTCGCGGGAGGAGCGGAGCGGGCGGCGTTCCATCCAGCCTTCCGCTGCAATCGCCGCGGCCAGCAGATCGGTCGCGACGCGCACGTCGTGCCGAGATCCGGTTTCGGCGGCGGTGAGCACGGCCCAGCCGGCCGCGAGCCAATGCGGCCGCTTGGCAAAGCCCTTCGGCAGATCGTCGACGATTGCGCGCTTGGCATCGGATAGCGTGCGCGCAGCGCGCAGCGGTCCGCGCTTCGGCGTGACGTAATAGGCAAGCTCCCCGTGCCACTGCATGGCCGACGAATGCCTTCCGATGGCCCGCCGGTCCGCGCTCGCCAAGGAATCGCGGCCGACGCAAACCGACGGTCACTAAGGTTTGGTGAAAAAGCCAGGGCTTTGCGGCGTATCGGGTGTCAAACCCACCGCCGGCGCATCGAAGGTTGCGCCGCTGTGGATTGCGCGCAACAAATTAGGTTATCTCGCCGACATCCGCGCGACGACACGAGCCAGGCTCTAGTCGGCGTCTTCCTCGCTCAGCGCCGTCAGCGCGCGCAGGTTCAGCACCGTGAGCGCGGCCCGTTCCAGCGCCACCCATTTGCGCTTTTCCCAGGCGCGCAGCTGCTTGTTTGTGCTCTCGCGCGACATGCCGATCATCTGCCCGAGCTCGCGCTGGGTGATCTTGATGCGCGCGGGCTGGCCGTCGACTTTGCCGCGCTCGGCGAGATCGACCAGCGCCTTGGCGAGACGGGTGGGAAGATCGTGGAAGGTGACGTCCTCGACCTGCGCGCTGGTGCGGCGCAGCCGCGCACAGAGCACCTCGATCAGCTTGACGGCGACGTCCGGCTCGCTGCGCATGAACGGCAGGAAGTCGCGCCGCTCGATCACCATCAGCTCGCAGTCCTCTGCGGCGCTGGCGTCGGCGGTGCGCGGCTGCCCGTCGAGCAGCGCGATCTCGCCAAACAGCTCGCCGGGACGGATCAGGTTGAGCACGGTCTCGCGGCCGTCGGCGGCCGGCACGGTGATCTTCACGGTGCCCTTGAGCACCGCGATCAGCGCCGCGCCGGGGTCGCCCTTGACGAAGATGGTGGTGCCTTTGCGCACGCGCCGCGTGGTGACGTAGGAGCCGAGCTGCTCCAGCGAGCGCGGCGGCAGCTTCCCGAACAGAGCATGGGCGCGCAGCAGGTCGACCATCGTGGCCGGTCCTCGTTTGGCGAAGCTCTGCGTCTCGGAAGCCATACAAGTTTCGTGCCGGCTTCAATGCTTTCGCGACCCTGCGCGGCGGCAGGATATCCGGCCGGCGCAGCGATGGCGAGACCTCGAGCCACGCGGGCTCGTCTAGCGGAAAAGCGCCGGTGCGAGTGTGACGCGGCTCACAGCAGCACGACAAAAGCCGGGTGCTAAACCGACACAGCCGGTTGAGGCGCACTCAAGGGGCGCTCCACCGCATGGTGATGTCGGAGCGAGCTGCTCCAGCGAGCGCGGCGGCAGGCGGAAGACGATTACCTAATGCGCGGCTGCCGACTTTATCCAGAGACCCGGCATATCATCGCCATTCGACACAAAGTCCGCAACATGGCACAACTACAATAATAGTCTTTGCAAGGCCACGTTGTGGAGTTTGTTTCGACTTTTTCCCGCATTACCAAACCTGCGCCGGCGCCAATCGAGAGCGCCGCATCAGGGAGCGACTAATGACACGCAAGCAAGTTGTGGCGACGCCGCTTGAAGACATTGCCGACGAGAGCAAGGTGCGGCTCGGCGATGCGGCGCTTTATTTCGATCCGAGTGCCGACGTGCCGGCGAAGACGCCGCCCGCCGACATCGCAGACGAGGGCGCGGTGCGCCTCGGCGACGCTTCCATCTACTTCGACCCGGCGGCTGACGAACCGATCGAAAACGCCGCGTAGCAGCGATTACCGCGGGGGGAGGAAAGCATCGCTTTCCTCCCTTGTATTTACCCAGAAACTTGTATCCGGAGAACGACAATGCTCACCGCACCTGCGGATGCGCCTGCTGATCCGTGTCCGGTCATCACCTTCTACCGCTTCGTGCCGCGGTGCCGGCCGCCGATGCGGGCCGACCGCTCAGCGGGCGGCACGCTGCCGACGCGCGCGTTCCGCTACTGCGAGCCGGTCGCCACCGCCTGCGCGTTCGGCTGGTACCTGTTTCCGCCGATCGATTTCACCATCCTGTGGGACGGCTCGGCGGTGACCTGGACCTTCGCCGGGACCAAGGATTGGTATCCGCTCACGTCGGCGCAGTTTCCCGGCTTCAAGCAGCATTTCGGCGAGAGCGCGCCGGCGGAGATCGCGCCGTTCTCGCCCGCGTTCCTCACTTACGATCCGCACCTGCACATGCTGCAGATCTGGAGCGGCTATGTGGCGGCGACCCGTGCGGATTGGAGCCTGCTGGTGCGGCCGGTGGTCAACGTCTCGCACACCGAGCATTTCCGCGGCTATGACGCCATCATCGAGACCGACCGCTGGTTCGGCCCGCTGTTCACCAACATCAGGCTGACCAAGCCGAACGTGCCGATCCACTTCCGCACTGACTTTCCGTTCCTGCAACTGCAGCCGCTGCACCGCGAGGTGTATGCGGATGCGACGCTGAACGATTTCAACGTGGTCGCGGGCGTCTCGCAGCTGTCGGCGGACGACTGGGCGCGCTACGCGGAGACCGTGGTCAAGCCCAACACGCAGCGGCCGCGCCCGCTCGGCCGCTACGCGGTGGCGGCGCGCAAGCGGCGCAAGGAGTGCGCTGCGGCTTGACGTATCCCGGGCGCGGCGCAGCGCCGAGCGATGCGCTGCAGAACCGGGACCATTCCGTAACAGGTCTAGGACCATGCCCGCGTCATAGGCACTGCCGGTTTGGCGATCCCGCATCTGCGGTGCACCGCCAAGCGGCGCTGCACCGCGTGCGGGACACGGATGCTATACCTGCAACATGGCCAATCGCTACTTCGTGTACATCCTTACCAATACGATCCGCGGGGTGCTCTACGTCGGCATGACGAACGACCTGGTCCGGCGCCTGGGTCAGCATCGGTCAGGGGCGGTTCTTTCCTTCACGCGCGATTATGGACTGCACCGATTGGTATACTTCGAAGAGTACGCCTCGGTTCTTGAAGCGAAGGCACGAGAGCGCACGCTAAAGCGCTGGCGCCGAGCCTGGAAGTTCCAGCTTATAGAGAGCGTCAATCCCGATTGGCGCGACCTGTCACTTGAGCTGAATTGATCCGGTGTCCCGGGCGCAGCGCAGCACGAAGTGATGCGCTGCAGAACCGGGACCGTTACGCAATGAACGCCATCGACGCCGCCGCCGAAGGCACCGCCTCCGAGGCGATCCCGCATCTGCGGTGCACCGCCAAGCGGCGCTGCACCGCGTGCGGGATTCGATTTTGTGTCCCGGGCGCAGCGCAGCACGAAGTGATGCGCTGCAGAACCGGGACCGTTACGCAACGAACGCCATCGACGCCGCCGCCGCCGAAGGCACCGCCTCCGAGGCGATCCCGCATCTGCGGTGCACCGCCAAGCGGC
>DASWSO010000099.1:0-5699 GCA_036402635.1 Xanthobacteraceae bacterium | reverse complement strand
GGTTTTCCTCGGCTCCTCTTACGTCAACGACTTCAACCTGTTCGGCCGCACCTACCGCGTGATCGCGCAGGCGCAGAGCGAGAGCCGGCTCGATCCGAAGGACGTGCTGAAGATCCGCGTGCGCAATTCCAGCGGCGAGACCGTCCCGCTCGCCTCCTTCACCACGGTGCGCGACATCTCGGGGCCGTACCGGGTGCCGCGCTACAATCTCTATCCGGCCGCCGAGCTCGACGGCAGCGCTGCGCCCGGATTCTCGCAAGGTCAGGCGATCGAGATCATGCAGCGGCTGGCGGCGGAGACGCTGCCGGATGGCTTCAGCTACGAATGGACGACGCTCGCCTACCAGCAGCTGCGCGCTGGCAGCACCGCGATCTTCGCGTTCGTGCTGGCGGTGGTGTTCGTGTTCCTGGTGCTGGCGGCGCAGTACGAAAGCGTGACGCTGCCGTTCGCCGTCATCCTGATCGTCCCGATGTGCCTGGTCGCCTCGATCATCGGGGTGGTGCTGCGCGGGCAGGACAACAACATCCTCACCCAGGTCGGCTTCATCGTGCTGATCGGCCTCGCCGCCAAGAACGCGATCCTGATCGTCGAGTTCGCCAGGCAGCTGGAGGAGGAGGGCCGCAACCGCTTCGAGGCGGCGGTGGAGGCGGCGCGGCTGCGGCTGCGTCCGATCGTGATGACCTCGCTCGCCTTTATCCTCGGGGTGGCGCCGCTCGTCTGGGGCACCGGCGCAGGCGCCGAGCTGCGCCAGACGCTTGGAACCGCCGTGTTCTCCGGGATGATCGGCGTGACGATCTTCGGCTTGATCTTCACGCCGGCCTTCTACGTGCTGTCGAGCGGCATCGCGGCCCGGCTGCGGCGCCGTAATGCGGCCGCCACGCCGGACGCGCCGCATCCGCAGCCCGCGGAATAATTCCTGGTCCGGATTGCGCTTCGCGCCATCCCGGCTACGGTTGGCATCCGTACCGCCGTGCCCAGCCGAGGCGACGCCAAAATAGAGTTCGAAAGGATCCTCATGCGACCGATGAAGTTCGGATTCGGCCAGGCCGTGACCCGCAAGGAAGACGACGCGCTGGTCCGCGGCGCCGGCCATTACGTCGCCGATTTCGCGCCGCCGGGCGTGCTGCATGCGGCCGTGCTGCGCTCGCCGCACGCGCATGCGCGCTTCCGCATCACCGATGCCGAGACCGCGCGCAAAGTCGCGGGCGTACGACTGGTGCTCACCGGAGCCGACGTCGCCGATCTCGGAAGCCTGCCGTGCCTCGGCGTGCCGGAGGGCGTAACCGTCAAGGCGCCGCCTTACCCGATGCTGGCGCAGGGCGAGGTGCGCCACGTCGGCGACGCCATCGCGTTCGTGGTCGCAGATACGATCGAGCAGGCGCGCGATGGCGCCGAGGCGATTGCGGTCGACTACGAGCCGCTGCCGCATATTGTGGATTCGGAAGCCGCCGCGCAGTCCGGCGCGCCGCAGGTGTGGCCGGACCAGCCCGGCAACATCACCTTCGAGCACACGCTGGGCAACGGCGAGCAGGCGACCCGCTCGGCTATCGCGAAGGCACACAAGGTGGTCTCGCTGCGCGTGCTCAATCCCCGCGTCGTCACCAACTATCTGGATACGCGCGGCGTCGTCGCCGAATACGATGCGGCGAATGACCATCTCACGCTGACGCTGTCGAGCCAGGGGTCGCACGCGGTCCGCGACATCCTGTGCCATCATGTGCTGAAGATCGCGCCCGAGCGGATGCGGGTGGTGACGCCCGACGTCGGCGGCGGCTTCGGCACCAAGCTGTTCCCGTACCGCGAATACGCGCTCGCCGCGATCGCGGCTAAGCGGCTCAAGCGCTCGGTGAAATGGATCAGCGAGCGCATCGAGCACTTCCTGTGCTGCGCGCAAGGGCGCGACAACATCACCGACGCCAAGCTGGCGCTCGACAAGGACGGCAAGTTTTTGGCGCTGGAGGTCGACACGCTCGCCGACATGGGCGCCTACCTGTCGCTCTACGCGCCATACATCCCGGTGATCGGCGCCGGCATGCTGCCTGGCGTCTACCACTTCCCGGCCTGTCACCTGCGCATGCGCGGCATCTACACCAACACGGTGCCGGTCGACGCCTACCGCGGTGCCGGCCGTCCCGAAGCCGCGTATGTGATCGAGCGGCTGGTGGACGTGGCGGCGCGCGAGCTCGGCATCGCGCCCGACGAGCTGCGGCGGCGCAACTTCATCGCGCCGGAGGCGATGCCGTACACCACCCCGACCGACAAGGTGTACGATTCCGGCGAGTTCGCCGGCCACATGACCAAGGCGCAAACCACTGCCGACTGGAACGGCTTCGAGACCCGCGCGGCCGCCGCCAAGGGTAAGGGACGCCTGCGAGGGATCGGGCTCGCGAGCTATATCGAGGCCTGCGGCGGCAACGGGCCGGAGACCGCACATATGCGGCTCGAGCCGGATGGCGACGTGACGCTGCTGATCGGCTCGCAGTCGACCGGGCAGGGGCATCAGACCGCGTACGCGCAGCTGGTTGCCGATCACCTCGACATCCCGCCCGAGCGCTTGCGGGTGATCCAGGGCGATACCGCCATCATCCCGACCGGAGCCGGCACCGGCGGCTCGAGCTCGATTCCCGTGGGCGGCGTCGCCGTGCAGGGCGCCTCGCGCAAGCTCGCCGACAATCTGAAGTCGCTCGCCGCCGACAAGCTGGAGGCGAGCGCTGGCGACCTGGAGATCGCCGACGGCGCCGTGCGGGTGGCCGGCACCGACCGCACCGTCTCGTTCGCCGAACTGGCGCAGGCGCCGGCCAAGCCGGAACTGCTGCGCGTCTCCGATACCTGCACGCCGCCGGCCGCCACCTATCCGAACGGCACCCACGTGGTGGAGGTCGAGATCGATCCGGACACCGGCGCGGTGGAGATCGTGAACTACGTTGTGGTCGACGACTTCGGCGTCACCCTCAATCCGCTGATGCTGGCAGGGCAGATCCACGGCGGCGCCGTGCAGGGGATCGGGCAGGTGCTGCTGGAGCGCACCGTCTACGACAAGGACTCTGGCCAGCTGGTGACCGCCAGCCTGATGGATTACGCGCTGCCGCGTGCCAATGGCATGCCGCCGTTCAACTTCGAGACCCGCAACGTCAAATGCGTCACCAATGCGCTGGGCGTGAAGGGGGCAGGGGAGGCCGGCTCGATCGGTTCCTGCCCGGCGATGATGAATGCGATCGTAGACGCGCTGCATCGCGCCTTCCGCATCCGCCATCTCGACATGCCGGCGACCCCGGAGCGGGTGTGGCAGGCGCTGGAGGAAGGCCGCCGACTCCACACGATGTGAACATGATGTGATTTGCGCGAGCGCGGACTATCGGGTCGCATGCGGAGTTGATGCTGAGAGCCAACACCCGGAGGACCCGCGCATGATCCGTGCTCTGCTCATCGCCGCCGTGCTGGGGCTCGGCGCCACCGCCGTGATCGCCCAGTCCGATCCGCTCAAGCAGCGCAACGCGACGATGTACCAGATGGGTGAGGAGGCCTACGACCACCTCTACCCGATCACCAAGGGCGAGGCGCCCTACGAGCAGGCCAAGGTGGACGCGGCGTTCGCCAAGATCGCCGAGCTCGCACCCACGCTGCCGCCGCTGTGGCCGCCCGGCTCCACCGGCAAGGCGGAGGGCAGCGATTATCACTCCGCGCCGAAGGTCTGGCAGAACAAGGCCGACTTCGACGCGCGGCTCGCCAAGGTGATCAAGGACGTCAACGACAACCGAGACAAGGTGAAGAACCTGGACCAGCTGCGGACCGTTTACGACGCCATCGTCGAGCGGGGCTGCAACGCCTGCCATGAGGAATATCGGGTGCGCAATTAGCTCGTTCCGTGAACGACTCTCCCCATGCGGCGTCATTCCGGCCGAGCGTTTGCGAGAGCCGGAATCCATGACCCCGGACCGTGGTTATGGATTCCGGGTCTCGCACATGCGCGCTCGCCCGCAATGACGCCATGCAGCGTCGAAGCCAACAGGACATCTTCTAGCGTCGCAGCCGTGCCAATGGCTCCGGGATGATCGTCCGCATTACCCTGGCATTGGCCGTGCTGGCGGCGGCCGGGCTGGCGGCGTTCTGGCTCCTGACTCGTCCGGAGGTGGTCGCCGCCGAGACGCTGGCGGCGCACACGCCCAATCTCGACAACGGACGCACGCTGTTCTTCGCCGGCGGCTGCGCCTCCTGCCACGCTTCCCCGAACCAGCCGGACCGCACGCGGCTCGGCGGCCGGCTCGCTCTGCACTCGCCGTTTGGCACCTTCCATGTGCCCAACATCTCCAGCGATGCCCGCGACGGCATCGGCGGCTGGAGCGAGGCGCAGTTCGTCACCGCCGTGCTCAAAGGCACCTCGCCGGCCGGCAAGCACTACTATCCGGCGTTCCCCTACACCTCGTACCAGCGCATGCGGGTGGAGGACGTGCGCGACCTGTTCGCGTTCCTGCAGACACTGCCGGCGGTCGCAGGCCGCGCGCGCGCGCACCAGCTGCCGTTCCCGTTCAACATCCGCCGCGGCGTCGGTCTCTGGAAGCTCCTCTACCTCGACGGCGAGCCGTTCCGGCCCGATCCGGCGCAATCTCCGGAGTGGAACCGGGGCGCCTACCTGGTCAACGGCCCGGGCCACTGCGCCGAGTGCCACAGCCCGCGCAACCCGCTCGGCGCCATCGTGGCGGACAAGCGCTTCACCGGCGGCCCCGATCCGGAAGGCGGGCAGGGCAGCGTGCCCAACATCACGCAGGCGCGGCTTGCGCGCTGGTCGGTCGCGCATATCGCCGAGCTGCTCGCGAGCGGGCGGACGCGCAACGGCGACACCGTCGGCGGCGCGATGGCGGCGGTGGTGCGGGAGACCGCGCACCTGTCGCCCGAGGACCGCCGCGCGATCGCGGTTTACATCAAGTCGCTGCCGGCCGTGGAGGGGCAGACGGCGGTGCGCAGGTAGCGGTTTCACACCCGGCGTCGGCGTGTACAAGAACAAGGGGTCCGCAACAGCGCCGAGGCCGATTCGTCCCGCATGGACGTCGTCAAAGGTATTCTCCTCAAGATCGCTTCGGCGCTGATGTTCGCGGCGATGTCGGCGATGGTGCGCTGGGTCAGCACGCGCGTGCCGGTCGGGGAGATCGTGTTCTTCCGTAGCGCTTTTGCGATCCTGCCGGTGCTGGCGATCTACGCCTGGCGCGGCGAGCTCGGCGCGGCGGTGCGCACCTCCCGGCCGCTCGGGCACCTGAGCCGCGGCGTGATCGGCGTGATCGGCATGGCGTCCAGCTTCGCCGCGCTTGCCCGCCTGCCACTCGCGGAAGTGACGGCCATCGGCTTCGCGGCGCCACTGATCACGGTGGCGCTGGCCGCGCTGATCCTGCACGAGCGCGTCCGCATCTACCGCTGGTCGGCGGTCGCGATCGGCCTGGTCGGCGTGCTGATCATGCTGTCGCCGCACTTCGACCTGCGCCACGCAGCCGCGCTCTACGGCCCCGGCGCGGCGCTCGGCGCGCTGTTCGCGCTCTCCTCCGCGGTGTGCTCGGCCGGTTCCACCATCCAGATCCGCCGCCTCACCGGCAGCGAGACCACGTCCGCGATCGTGCTCTACTTTTCGCTGATCTCCGCCCTTGCTGGACTTCTGACGCTGCCGTTCGGCTGGACGCTGCCGGACTGGACCACGCTGGCGATCCTGGTCG
>DASWSO010000098.1:0-2501 GCA_036402635.1 Xanthobacteraceae bacterium | reverse complement strand
CCCGAGGCGAGGAAGAGGCAATACGGAAACGGGGTGCCGTTGGTGAAACGGGCGGTGAGCGCGTGCGCCTCCAGGTGGTTGACGGCGATCAGCGGCTTCTGCGCCACCATGGCGATCGCCTTGGCGGTGGTGAGCCCCACGATCACGCCGCCGATCAGGCCCGGGCCGGCCGCGGCGGCGACGCCGTGCAGCATGCGGAAATTCAACCCGCAATCGGTCATCGCATTGGCGATCACCTGATCCAAGATCTCGACGTGTGCGCGCGCGGCGTTCTCCGGCACCACGCCGCCATACGGCTGGTGCTCCCGCACCTGCGAGAGCACGACGTTGGATAAGAGCTCGCCGGGTCCGCCGGGGTGATGCCTCACCACCGCGGCCGCGGTCTCGTCGCACGTCGTCTCAATGCCGAGGACCAGCATCACGCCTCCGCGCGAGCCCGTCGCGCCGGAGAGCTTTCGCGCCTATTACGGACTTCCTATGATCGTCCGCTTGATCGTGGACGGGTAGCATTGTGGGGTCGGATGGCGCAATCCTCGCAGGTTCTGGTGCGCATCGGCACGCGCGGGTCTCCGCTCGCGCTGGCGCAGGCCGCCGAGGTGCGCCGCCGGCTGGCGGATGCGCATGCGATCGATCCGGACGCGATCGAAACGGTGGTGATCCGCACCACCGGCGACCGCATCCAGGATCGCCCGCTGGCGGAAGCCGGCGGTAAGGGTCTGTTCACCAAGGAGATCGAAGAGGCGCTGCTCGACGGCCGCGTCGATATCGCGGTGCATTCGGCCAAGGACATGCCGACCTGGCTGCCGGACGGGCTCGCGCTCGCCGCCTTCCTGCCGCGCGAGGACGTGCGCGATGTCTTCATCAGCCGCAAGGCGGCGAGCCTTGCCGCGCTGCCGGCTGGCGCGGTGGTCGGCACCGCCTCGCTGCGGCGCGAGGCATTGGTGCGGCGGCTGCGTCCCGACCTGCGGGTGATCTCGTTGCGCGGCAATGTGGAGACGCGGCTGCGCAAGCTCGACGAGGGTGCCGTGGACGCGACGCTGCTGGCGCTCGCCGGCCTCCGGCGCCTCGGACGCGAGAGCGCCGCCACGGCATTGCTCTCGGTCGATGAGTTTTTGCCGGCGGTGGCGCAGGGCGCGATCGCGCTGGAGGCGCGCGTCGGCGACGCGCGAATCGGAAAAATCCTGGCGCCGCTCAACGACGCCGACACCGCCGTCGCGGTCACGGCAGAGCGCGCGTTCCTGGCCGCGCTCGACGGCTCCTGCCGCACCCCGATCGCCGGCTACGCGCGCGTCGAAGCTGGCCGGGTGCGCTTCCGCGGCCTGATCATCCGCCCTGACGGCAGCGAGACCCACGAGACCAGCCGCGAAGGCGGCATTGCGGACGCGGCGGCGCTCGGCACCGACGCCGGCGCCGAGCTCAAGCGCCGCGCGCCGCCCGACTTCTTCCATCACGGATGATGCGCCATGCGGCTCCTCGTCACCCGGCCGGAACCGGACGCCACCCGCACCGCCAACACGCTGCGGGCGCGCGGCCACCAGGTGCTGGTGGCGCCGCTGTTGCAGTTCGAGATCCTGCCGGAGGTGCGGTTCGGGCTCGGTCCGTGGGCCGGCATCGTGGTCACCAGCGCCAACGCGGTGCGCGCCATCGAACAGCACCGCAAGCTCGGCGAGCTGCTCAACCTGCCGCTGCTGGCGGTGGGCCAGCGCACCGCCGACGTGGCGCGCGACGCCGGCTTTGCCAAGGTGCGCTCGTCGGACGGCGATGTGCGCGACCTGGTGGCGGCGGCCGGCGCGCTGTTTCGCGGCGCCACCGTGCCGGTGCTCTACTTCGCCGGTGAGGACCGCTCGGCCGATCTGGTCGCTCTGCTCAACCGCGAGGGCGTGCGGGTGCGCACCGCCGTCGTCTACGAGATGAAGATGGCGGCGAAATTCCCCGATGCGATCGCCACCGCGCTGGCGGATGAACGGATCGAGGGGGTCTTGCATTATTCCCGGCGTACCGTGGAGGCCTATATGCGCTGCGCCGAGGAAGTGGGGATGCGCCGCGCCGCGCTGTCCCCGACCCACTTCTGTCTCTCGCGCGAGATCGCGGTGGGCCTGGAATCGGCTGGCGCGCCCAGCGTCAAATGCGCCGCTCGGCCGGAGGAGACCGCGCTCCTGCGCCTCCTCGATGGCGGTTGAGCCGCGCGACCGCCGCAAGTTGCCGCCGCCCGGCGGGCGCAGTATGCCCGTTGGCCCGAACACGAATGGAGAGCAGATGGACAGCGCGAACCGCGGCGCTTCCGGCAAGTCGAAGAAGCCCGAGGCTGGAAAGGGCCGCCGGCCGACGCCGGTGCTCGACCTGACCGCCACCGAGGTGACGAGCGACAAGCCGGCGGAGAACGCTGCGGCCAGGCCGGAGCAACCGGCCTCCGCGGCAGCTGCGGCGACGCCTCCCGAGCCCGCCGTCGCACCTGCTGATGCCATGCCGCCGGAATATCCCGGCGCACCCGCGCCCGAGTT
>DASWSO010000097.1:0-4315 GCA_036402635.1 Xanthobacteraceae bacterium | reverse complement strand
GGCTGGAGAAGATCATCTCGGCGCGCGGCAAGTCGACCTCGATCGGCTTCGGCGCCAAGGTGGTCGCACCGGAGGATCGCCGCACCGGCGAGATCTTCCGTCAGGTCGAGCCCGAGGACCTGCTGAAGTACGGTCTGATCCCGGAATTCGTCGGCCGCCTGCCGGTGGTCGCGACCCTGGAGGACCTCGACGAGGTGGCCCTCAAGAAAATCCTCACCGAGCCGAAGAACGCGCTGGTGAAGCAGTATCAGCGGCTGTTCGAGATGGAGAGCATCGAGCTCACCATGACCGACGAGGCGCTCAGCGCGATCTCGCGCAAGGCCATCGACCGCAAGACCGGAGCGCGCGGCCTGCGCTCGATCATGGAGGGCATCCTGCTCGACACCATGTTCGAGCTGCCGAGCCTGGAAGGCGTCGAGGAAGTGGTGATCTCCAAGGAGGTGGTCGAAGCGACCGCCCGTCCGCTCTACATCTACGCCGATCGCGCCGCCGACGCCGGCGTCAGCGCTTAGGCGCGCTTGTTCAACCTGCGCTGCGGCGCAGGCGGCCTGTCGCGGCGCGAGCCGCGGCAGGAGGCGATAAGGGGCGCACGTTCGGATTCGCGTTTGTTGCGGTCCCGCGGCCCGTCTGGTGAGCGTGCGACGCGTGTTGCTTTGCGATCGGTCGACGTTTGCGAGAGAGCGAAAAGCGCTGTCCCGCCGTTGGCTTGACACCCGGTTTGTGCATCGCCACCTATGATCAGACCACCGAGTACGAGCGATTCCGCGGAGGGTGTGTCGTACCCGCCTGAAGTAAGGTGCCGCAGGCGCAAGCTGCGTGCCCTTTCCCTCCCGGCCCACCGCGCTCCATCCCGATTGCAATCCTTGGATCAGGATGGAGAGGCAAGCAGATTAAGGAGCTGGGCTCAATGACAACTCCCAAGCCACGTCCCCTTCCCAAGCCTGACGAAGTGCGCGCCTATCCGGTGCTGCCGCTGCGCGACATCGTGGTGTTCCCGCAGATGATCGTGCCGCTGTTCGTCGGGCGCGAGAAGTCCGTCAAGGCGCTGGAAGAGGTGATCAAGAACGACACCTTCATCCTTCTGGCGACGCAGAAGAACGCCGCCGATGACGATCCGGCGACCGACGCGATCTACGAGATCGGAACGCTCGCCAGCGTGCTGCAGCTGCTGAAGCTGCCGGACGGCACCGTCAAGGTGCTGGTCGAGGGCGCCGAGCGCGCCAAGATCGAGCGCTATACCGATCGCGCCGAGTACTTCGAGGCGGAAGCCTCCACGCTCGCCGAGACCCCGAGCGAGCAGGTCGAGGCGGAAGCGCTGGCGCGTTCCGTCGTCAACGAGTTCGAGAGCTATGTGAAGCTGAACAAGAAGGTTTCGCCGGAGGTGATCGGCGTCGTTCAGCAGATCGACGATTACGCCAAGCTCGCCGACACCGTCGCGTCGCACCTCGCCGTGAAGATCGCCGACAAGCAGGCGGTGCTGGAGACGCCGCGCGTCACCGAGCGCCTTGAGAAGGTGCTCGGCCTGATGGAGAGCGAGATCTCCGTGCTGCAGGTCGAGAAGCGCATCCGCACGCGCGTCAAGCGCCAGATGGAGAAGACCCAGCGCGAGTACTACCTCAACGAGCAGATGAAGGCGATCCAGAAGGAGCTCGGCGACGAAGACGGTCGCGACGAGCTGGCCGAGCTGGAAGAGAAGATCAAGAAGACCAAGCTCTCGAAGGAGGCTCGCGAGAAGGCGACGCACGAGCTCAAGAAGCTGCGGCAGATGTCGCCCATGTCGGCCGAGGCGACGGTGGTGCGCAACTATCTCGACTGGCTGCTCTCGATTCCATGGGGCAAGAAGTCGAAGGTCAAGCACGACCTCGTGCTGGCGCAGGAGATCCTCGACAACGACCACTTCGGCCTGGAGAAGGTCAAGGAGCGTATCGTCGAATATCTCGCGGTGCAGAGCCGCGCCAACAAGCTGACCGGCCCGATCCTGTGCCTGGTCGGCCCTCCGGGCGTCGGCAAGACCTCGCTCGGCAAGTCGATCGCCAAGGCGACCGGCCGCGAGTTCGTGCGCCTGTCGCTCGGCGGCGTGCGCGACGAGGCGGAGATCCGCGGGCACCGTCGCACCTATATCGGCTCGATGCCCGGCAAGATCATCCAGTCGATGCGCAAGGCGAAGGCGGCGAACCCGCTGTTCCTGCTCGACGAGATCGACAAGATGGGTGCCGATTTCCGCGGCGATCCGTCTTCGGCGCTGCTGGAAGTGCTCGACCCGGAGCAGAACCATGCGTTCAACGACCATTACCTGGAGGTCGACTACGATCTCTCCAACGTGATGTTCGTGACGACGGCGAATACGCTCAACATTCCGGCGCCGCTGATGGACCGCATGGAGATCATCCGCATCGCCGGTTACACCGAGGATGAGAAGCTCGAGATCGCGCGCAAGCACCTGATCCCGAACTCCGTCGCCAAGCATGGTGTGAAGCCGGAGGAGTGGTCGGTCGACGACGAGGCGTTGCTGTTCATGATCCGCCGCTACACCCGCGAGGCGGGTGTGCGCAATCTCGAGCGCGAAATCTCGAACCTGATCCGCAAGGCGGTGAAGGAGCTGATCCTGACCAAGAAGAAGTCGATCAAGGTCACGGTCGACAACCTCGGCGACTATCTCGGCGTGCCGAAGTTCCGCTACGGCGAGGCGGAGCTGGAGGATCGCGTCGGCGTGGTGACGGGGCTTGCCTGGACCGAGGTCGGCGGCGAGCTGCTGACGATCGAAGGCGTCATGATGCCCGGCAAGGGCAAGATGACGGTGACCGGCAACCTCAAGGACGTGATGAAGGAGTCGATCTCGGCGGCCGCATCCTACGTGAGGTCCCGCGCGGTCGACTTCGGCATCGAGCCGCCGCTGTTCGAGAAGAAGGACATCCACGTGCACGTGCCGGAAGGCGCGACGCCGAAGGACGGTCCCTCGGCGGGCGTCGCCATGGTCACCGCGATCGTGTCGGTGATGAGCGGCATTCCGGTTCACCGCGATGTCGCCATGACCGGCGAGATCACGCTGCGCGGCCGCGTCCTGCCGATCGGCGGCTTGAAGGAGAAGCTGCTGGCGGCGCTCCGCGGCGGCATCAAGAAGGTGCTGATCCCGGAAGAGAACGCCAAGGATCTCAGCGAGATCGGCGACAACGTGAAGAGCGGGCTCGAGATCATCCCGGTCACCCGTATGGATGAAGTGCTCAAGCACGCGATGACGCGGGTTCCGGAGCCCATCACCTGGGACGAGGAGAACGCCAAGCGCGTCGACGTGCCGCCGACCGACGGCGAGGCCGACGTCGGGACTTTCATGGCGCATTAACCCCGCCATGTTGCAGCTAAGGCGCCGCGCCGGTTCGCCGGTGGCGGCGCCTTTTTGTTGCGGCGCAGCCGGATTCGCCGCAACGCAGAGGCCGCAATCCGGATAGATCGGGCTTGCAATCCGCCGCAATTCCGGGAAAGGCTCCGCCCCGCCACTGCGAATAGCATGCCGAACGAGCCGAAATCCGCTGAAAAGGAACTGGATTCCATGACGAAGAATGAACTCATCGCCGAAGTCGCCGAAAAGTCGGGACTGTCCCGTAACGATGCCGCCAGCGCGGTCGAGGCCGCATTCGACGCGATCGCCGGCACGCTGCACAAAGGCGGTGAGGTCAAGATCGCCGGCTTCGGAAATTTCAAGGTGGTCAAGCGCGCCGCGCGCGAGGGCCGCGATCCGCGTACCGGCAATCCGGTCCAGATCGCCGAGTCGAAGCGCGCCAAGTTCACCGCCGGCAAGGCGCTGCGCGACGGCGTCAATCAGTAAGCCTGCGGCATACTTGCCAGCGCGCCGGCCGCGGCGATAATCGCGGCACGGGCGGTTAGCTCAGCTGGTAGAGCATCTCGTTTACACCGAGAGGGTCGGCGGTTCGAGTCCGTCACCGCCCACCAGCGCGGTCGGCCGCGAAGGCGGCGGCCGCTGAAACGCCGGAACCGGCGCGACCACACCGACCACGGTTCGTTTCGCGCGGTACAAGCGGAGTTCTTCCGGTTGGTCCGCGTTGTTCCGGCGTGTTCGCGCGTGAGTCCAGGCCGATAAGCCAAACAAAAAGCCCGCCCCCAAAGGGGCGGGCTTTGTCGCGAAAAGGCTCGCGCCGCAGTCGGTTAGACCGCTTCCTTGAGCTCCTTGGCGGCGCGGAAGGCGACCTTCTTGCTGGCCTTGATTTTGATCTGCTCGCCGGTGGCCGGATTGCGGCCCATCCGCGCCGCGCGCTTGCGCACCTGCAGGATGCCGAGGCCGCCGATGCGGATGCGCTCG
>DASWSO010000096.1:0-4048 GCA_036402635.1 Xanthobacteraceae bacterium | reverse complement strand
GATCCGGGCGGTTTGGCAGGGGGCGGCCGGCGCACCGGCAGTCGTCAGGCGAACGGCGCTCCGCTAAGCCGCGCAACAGATGGGGGAGGAGGAGACATGAGGTTCAGCCGCCGTCACCTGACCGCCGCCGGGGCCGCGATGGTCGCCGGCTCCGGCCTGCTGTTGAACATGCCGGCATTCGCCGAGTCGTCCGGCGACGAGGCCGCCGTCGAGCAGGCGGTCGAGGCGTTGAACCAGGCGATGCTCGATGCCGACCAGCCGAAGCTCGAAGAGCTTCTTGCCGACAAGCTCAGCTATGGCCATTCGGCCGGCCTGGTCGACGACAAGGCGAAGTTCATCGACGCGGTCGCCGGCAAGGCCACCATCTACAAGGCGATCAAGCCGAGCAAGCAGACCACGTCGGTGGTCGGCGACGTCGCGGTCGTGCGCCACGTGCTCGATGTCGACACCGAGGCCGGCGGCAAGTCCGCCAGCTCCCATGTCGGCGCGATCCAGGTCTGGCACAGGGAAAACGGCCGCTGGCGGCTGCTGGCGCGGCAGGCGTTCCGGCTGCCGACGGCGTAGCGGAACTCAGCCGGCGCGCTGCAGCGCCGCCGTGCCGGCTTGCCGCCGCCACGCCTGGTCGCGGGCCGAAGGACGCCGGTGCAGGCGCCGGTCGATCAGCCGGGCGGCGGCCTCGCCGCGGCCGGCGCGCAGATAGGCGACCACCAGCGTGTCCTCGTAGAGCTCGCGCTGGGCGCCGCTGCCGCCGATCCGCACCACCTCCGGCATCAGCGGCTCCAGGATGTGGATCGCCTGCGCGTAGTCGCCGGCCGCGAAAGCGCGGATGCCGCGGCACAGGTCGAGCGCCGCCGCGCCGGGCGCGAGCTTGCCGGCGGCCTGCAGCGCTTCGAGTTCCGACACCCGCCGCTCCAGCGCCTCGGCCGAGCCGAGCGCGGCTCCCACCAGCGCATAATGCATGTCGGCGAAATGTGCGCCGGCTTTCGGAAACACCTTGTCGCCATAGGCGGCGAGTTCGCGCCAGTGGGCGTCGAGCGGGCGGCTATCGCGCAGGGCGATACGCCAGAGCAGCGAGGCGCCGTCGACGAACACGCTAAGCGGCGGAGCCTGCGAGGCCGGCGGCCGGATGCGCTGCTCATAGATCTGCAACGCGCCGTCGACGTCATCGGCCTCCAGCGCCAGCAAGGCCGAATGCCACGAGATGTGACCGTTCATCAGGCCGGCCTTGTCGTAGTTCGGCAGCCAGCCGGCGATGAAGGCGCAGCCCTGCTCCGCATCGCCCTGCTCGAAGCAGGCATGCGCGAGCGCGTGCGCCGCATGGGCGTTCTCGCGCCGCCGCTCGAGCGCGCGTTCGGTCACCATGCGGCCGGCACCGACATTGCCGGCCTCGGTATGCGACCAGCCCAGATAGGTGAGGAACCACCAGTCGTCGCCGTAATGGCGCGCGTGCCGCTCGCAGATGGCGACGCGCGCCGTATCGTGGTCGGGGCGGCCCGAGAAGGCGTAAAGCCCATAGGCGCCGAGCAGCAGCGACAGGATCAGCGCGTCGCGCGGATGCTCGTCGAGATGCGCTTCCGCAGCCGCGATCGCGGCCGCCGGTTGCCCCTCCACCGACGCCGCGATGATCGCGACGTGCCGGCGCTCGCGCGCGGTCGCGTGCACCGCCAGCTCGCGCGCCCGCGCGGCCGCGGCACGCGCTGGTGCGGCCTCCCCATAAAGCTGGTGCAGGCGGGCCCGTGCCGCATGCGCCAGCGCGAATTCCGGATCCTCTTGTCGCGCGGTTTCCAGCGCCGTCTCGGCGCCGGTCCAAGCCGCGAGCAGGCGATCGACGCCGTCGCGATAAGCGGCCGCGGCCGCATCCGAGGCGGTGGTGACAGGCAGCCCGTACCGATCCTGGTGCATCGCTCCCTCCGCGCACGAGTTTAGCAGATTCAAACCCGCCGTCATTTGCGGATATCGCAAAGTGCTCGGCTTTCCGAAATGGCGAATATCCCTCCGCCTAAAGGCCGAGGAATTCCGCATAGCTATCCCATCCGTCTCTGCTACTCTGACGCCGAGCCGCGGCTTCGCCGTGTGCCTAAAGCCATGACAAGACCGGTAAAAGCCGGCTTCATCCTGATCGGGAGGATACCGATGCCCTTGCTGTCCCGCCTGCTTGCGGCCGGCCTCGTGGCCGCTGCCGGTCTTGTCGCCACTTTGCCGGCAAGCGCTCAGACCAAGCTCAAATGGGCGCATGTCTACGAAGTCAGCGAGCCCTACCACACCGAGGCGCTGTGGGCCGCCGACGAGATCAAGAAGCGCACCAGCGGCCGCTATGAGGTCCAGGTGTTTCCGGCCTCGCAGCTCGGCAACGAGAACCAGATCAACGAGGGGCTCGGGCTCGGCACCGTCGACATGATCTATACCGGCGTCGCCTTCGCCGGATCCATCCACAAGCCGATCGCGATCACCAACGCGCCTTACGTGCTGCGCGACTTCGAGCACTGGAAAGCCTATCGCGACAGCAAGCTGTTTCGCGACATCGCCAAGGGCTACGAGGACAAGACCCGCCACAAGGTGATCGCGCTCAACTATTACGGCCAGCGCCATCTCACGGCCAACAAGGAGATCAAGAAACCGGAGGACATGAAGGGAATGAAGCTGCGGGTGCCGCCGGCGCCTCTGTTCCTCATGTTCACCAAGTCGGTCGGCGCCAACGCGACCCCGATCGCATTCGCGGAGGTCTATCTCGCGCTGCAGCAGGGGACGGTGGACGGGCAGGAGAACCCGCTCCCGACCATCCTGGCGAAGAAGTTCTACGAAGTGCAGAGCCACATCATGCTGTCCGGCCACATCACGGAATCGCTGCTGACCATTGTCGGCACGCATGTGTGGGCGAAGCTCTCCGACGCCGACAAGAAGACCTTCGACGAGGTGCTGATCCAGGCGGCGTCCCGCGTCACCGACCAGACCCGCGCCTCCGAGCAGAAGCTCGCCGACGAGTTCCGCAAGCTCGGCAAGACCGTGGTGGAGGTCGACCGCGAGGCGTTCCGCAAGGCCGCGATGCCGCTGCACAACGATCCCGGCGCCGGCGGCGGCTGGACGCAGGCCGAGTACGACGCGCTGCAGAAGCTTTAGGGGAGACCGCCATGGCCGGGTCTGTCCCGGCCATCCACGTCTTTTCCTCTCCACGGGCAAAGTAAGACGTGGATGCCCGGCACAAGGCCGGGCATGACGATGGGCTGAGCTCGAAGGAAATGCGATGGCAACCAATGCGTCTCCAGCGTCGCAAGGCGAAGAGCACCTCATCCACGTCGAGGATGAGGACGTCGTCATCGAGCATCATCCCGAGGACTGGATCGCCTTCGTCATCTTCTGGAGCCTCGCCTTCATCGTCTTCCTGCAGTTCTTCACCCGCTACGTGCTCAACGACAGCCTGGCCTGGACCGAGGAGATCGCGCGCTACGGGTTGATGTGGGTGGTGTTCATCGGCGGCGCCGTCGTCACCCGCAAGAACACCCATATCGCGGTCGAGCTGCTGTCCAACATCATGCAGCCGGGGCCGTTGCGGCGCGCGCTATTGTTCCTGGTCGACGTGGTGAAGCTCGGCTTCATCGGGCTGCTCGCCTACTTCTCCGTCACCATCGTGGAGCGCATGCACTACCAGCGCATGACGGTGATCGAGCTGCCGATGAGCGTCGTTTACGGCGGCGTGGCGTTCGGCTGCTTCCTGATGCTGGCGCGGCAAATTCTGGTGTTCTGGCAGCATGCGCGCGAGGGCTGGCGCAAGCCGCACGCCGTCACCGACCAGGTGGTCGCGGATTAGGGGCGAAGACATGACCATCATGGTCGTCCTCTTCATCGCGGTGCTGCTCGCCGGCGTGCCGGTGTTCATCGCGCTCGCCGGCTCCTCGCTGATCTATACGCACTTCATCGCCGGCATTCCGGACTTCGTCATCCTGCACCGCATGGCGGGCGGCATCGACTCGTTCCCGCTGCTGGCGGTGCCGTTCTTCATCCTCGCCGGCAACCTGATGAATTCCGCCGGCATCACCAACCGCATCTACGA
>DASWSO010000095.1:0-2172 GCA_036402635.1 Xanthobacteraceae bacterium | reverse complement strand
ATCCGGCCGAACCGGGTGCCGGTGCCGACAATGATCGCGTCGTAATTGGCGAGGTCGTCGATGGTCGCGACCGGCGCCGCCTGGTCGAGCTTGTAATGTGACGCCTTCGCGACATCCGGCGGCACCAACTCGGGCACGCGTTTGATGTCGACGGTGGCGCCGGCTTCGCGGGCGCCTTCAGCCACGGCGTTGGCCATCGCTCCGATGTGGCCGTAGGCGGAATAGTAAAGAACGAGAACTTTAGTCATTTTCAGTCTCCAGGTTTTCAGGGGTTGCAGAACTAGCGATCCGTCATGGCCGGGCTTGTCCCGGCCATCCACGTCTTCCTGTTCTGTCGAGCGTAAGACGTGGATGCCCGGCACAAGGCCGGGTATGACGGCGACGTCGTCACGCGGTCAAAATATAATCCCGCATCGCGTTGGATTCGGCCTCGACCTCGCCGAGCCGGTACTTCACCACGTCGCCGATCGAGATCACGCCGGTGAGGCGCTCGCCGTCCAGCACCGGCACGTGGCGGAACTTGCCGTTGGTCATCTGCTCCATCAAGGCGCCGACCGTATCGGCCTCGGTGCAGGTGACGACCTTGCGCGTCATCACGTCGTCGACCTTGAGCTCGAGCGCGGCGGCGCCGCGCTCGGCCAGCGCCCGCACGATGTCGCGCTCCGACAGCATGCCGGCCAGCCGGCCGTCCGCCGCCGCGACGATCACGGCGCCGATGCGGTGCTTGGCCAGCACCTGCGCGGCGTCGGCCAGCGTGGTTCCCGGCCTGATGGTCACGACCGAATAGCCCTTGGTGGACAGGATCGCCTTGACGGTCATCGGGTCTCCTCCATGGCGACGCAGTTCTCCCGGCGATGATCGGAGACAATGCGGCGCACCGCAAGGGCGCCGCGGCGCCGCCGGCGCAGGTCAGTGCGGCGCCGTGCGCGGGTCGGCGTCGCGCGACAGCGCGGCACGCCGCGGCACCGGGTCGAACCAGCGAAACAGCAGCAGTCCGGCCAGGAAGCCGCCGATATGCGCCTCCCAGGCGATCGATTGGTTGGCCTCGCCGATCGAAATCGCGCCGATGCCGAAGATCAGGTTGATGGCGAACCAGGCGCCCAGAAACGCCAGCGCGCGCGGATCGCGCAACACCACCCAGAGCGGCGCCGCCGGCGCCCGGTACATGCGGTTGGCAAACACGGTGCGGCCGGACTGGAACATGAAGCGCATGGCGGCCGCCATGCAGCCGGAGATCGCCGCCGAGGCGCCGACCATCGGGAAGATCTCGCCCTGGTGCGTGAGCAGGTAGGCGAGCGCGCCGGCCGCGGCGGTGACCAGCGCGAACAGCACGAAGCGCAGCGCGCCGAAGCGGCGCGCCACCGCGCTGCCGAAGGCCAGCAGCCACACGGCGTTGACGCCGAGATGGGTGAGGTCGCCGTGGATCAGCGCGTAGCTGAAGAAGGTCCAGATCTCGGCGCCGAGGCCGCCGGGCGCGGCACCGGCGAGCGCCGAATCGTAGCGCGCCGGAATGAACGCGAAGCGCACCAGCAGCTCCAGGTCCTGCGCCGGCGTCAGCACATAGGCGCGGATCAGGTGGATGCCGACCAGCAGCGCCAACGTCGCCAGCACGACCGGCGGCACGTTGAACATCGGCTCGCGACGCGGGGAGATTTCGGACACGGCACCGTTCCAGTCGCGAGGGCGCGAGCGGCTCACATAGGGCGGCGCCGGCGCGTCGACAACCGTGCCCCGATCGCGCCGCTGCTGTCGCGCCACTGCTGTCGCGCGGGTGCCGGCCGCACGGGTGGTGCCCTCCCCTCCCCGTCGCTTGGCGAGGAAGCGGAACCGAGGCAGCGTCATTGTCGCCCTAAGCGTTGCGAGCCGACTTGCGGCGTACGGGTTTGGCGGCGCCGCCCATGTCGGCCGCGCTTTGGCGAAAAGCGTCGCGCATGCTGACCGGGCGGCCGTGCTTGCGCAGGAGATCGCAGATCGCCTCCAGCCCGAGTTCCTGCACCGACTTGCGGCGCTGGTTCGCCAGCGCCTCGAGTTCGTTGCGCACCTCCTCGTCCATCTTGACCATGATGGCGCGGCGGCGCGGCGGCTTCGCCGCCGCGGCCTCGTTCGCAGGCTTGGGCTTGGCCGCCGCGGCCTCGTTCGCAGGCTTGGGCTTGACCGCCGCGGCCTCTTTGC
>DASWSO010000094.1:0-1581 GCA_036402635.1 Xanthobacteraceae bacterium | reverse complement strand
GAAGAAATCGTGGCTCGCCTGCACGTCGGGCGTGAAACAGTTGACGTGGTCGATGCGCTGGATGCGGGCGCCGCGGTGGGCGGAATATTTCTGCAGCATGCACTGCGCTCGTTCCATGCGGAAGTAAAACTCCAGCGGCATCGCGAGAGCATCCTGCGTGCGCAAGGTGCGCCCCTGATGCGGGACCTCAGGGAACGCCGTGGGCAGTCCCTTGCGGGCGAACCAGAACGCCGCGCGGTCAAGGTCCTCTTCGCTTGCGACCTTGAATCCCAGCACTTCTGCGGCCGCATCGGCGCGTTGGCGCAGCACGATCGAATGATGATTGCGTTCCTCGACCCCGCGCAGATAGAGCGCGTCGGTGGTTTCGTCCGAGACCAGATAGCCCAGGCAATCGACATAGAACGCGCGTGCTGCACCGCGGTCGCGAATGCCGAGCTCCACATGGCTGACGCGAACGACGTTGAACGGCGGTGCCGCGATCGGCTGGCGAATCGGCATGGCTTTCCTTCGGCTCGCCGACGGCGTCATGCGGCGAGCACCACATGCTAGGCGCTCGACTTGACGCGCCGCAAGGATCGCGCTTGTTAGAGACCCTCACCGCATCCCACAGCATCACGCCGTCGACCATGCCAATGTTTCCGCTTCCGCCGCTGAAGGCACCGATGCGTCATGCGGGCGATATCCAGGATCAGCGGCGATGACGGAGCGCAAGCGCAACGGCGCCGACCGACCGGCGCGGCGCTCCACCCGGCCCGCACCGGCGTCCAGCCCGCGTTCGCGACTGCTTGCGCATTCGCTGCCGACCCAGCTGGTGCGTGCCCGCGATGCCGTAATGCAGCGCTTCCGTCCGCATCTCAACGCCCACGGCGTGACCGATCAGCAATGGCGGGTGCTGCGCGCGCTGGCGGAGGCGGAGGCGCTCGAAATCGGCGACTTGGCCGCGCGCTGCTGCATTCATCCGGCGAGCCTGTCGCGCATCCTGCCGCGGCTCGACGAACAGGGGCTGACGGAGCGTCAGGTGCATGCGCAGGACAAGCGGCGCATCACGGTGGCGATCACGCCGCAGGGACGTAGGCTGTTCGAAATGGTCGCGCCCGATTCGGACGCAGTCTACGGCGAGATCACGCGCAAGCTCGGGTCGAAGCGGCTGCAGGAGGTCCATCGGCTGCTGGACGAGGTGATCCGGGTGCTGGACCAAAGCAAGTCCGACCGGACTTGATCCATGCCGGCGCTGCGGCGTTGTATGCAGGAAACGCTGACGTTGGCGGTCGATGCTCCGCCGGTGCGGCGGACGGCCAGTTCTAATCGGAGAATTGCATGAGGATCGTGGCTCCGGGGCGCTGCGCTGTGGCGCTTCTTGCGTTTGTCGCGGTGTTGCAGGCGGACTCGCCGGCCGCGGCCCAGCAGCCGGGCGAGACGCCACCGGCGGCGACTGCCCCGGCGCAACCCGATGCTGCTGCGGCGTCCGCTCCCGCGGAGCCGAGTGCCGCGCAGCCTGCCTCGCCTGCTCCGACTGTCAGCGAGCCGGCCGTCAGTGCGCCGCCACCAGCGGCGGCCGCTTCCTCACCGGCTGCGCCGCCT
>DASWSO010000093.1:0-5258 GCA_036402635.1 Xanthobacteraceae bacterium | reverse complement strand
CGGCGGCGCAGCTCCTCGAGGATGCGGCGGGCGCGCTGCACGTCGATCTCTCCGGGCACCTTCACGGTGACGTCGTCGCCATAATCGCGCCCACGCAACGGCCGCCCGAGCGGGTCGGTATCGTTCTGCGCCCGCGACGGCCCTATGCGGCCCGGCTGCCCATTGGGGCCCGGTCCGTTCGGCCCCTGCTGCATCTGCTGGGCGAGCCCCTGCGCGCCCTTGCGCAGCGACTCGATGGCGCGGCCCTGCGCGTCGACGGCGCCATCGGCATCGCCCTCGCCGAGTGCGCCCTCGGCGTCCCGCATCGCCTGCTCGGCCTGACCGAGCGAGTCGCCCTCGCCCTCCTGGCCTTGCTGGCCCGGTTGGCCCTGCTGCTGCCCGCGCTGGCGCAGCTGCTCCAGCAGCTTGCGTAATTGCTCGCGCAAGGCCTGCTGGTTCTGCCGCAGGTCGCCGAACTCGTTGCCCTGCTGACCTTGTTCGCCCTGCTCGCCCTGTTGCCCCTGCTGGCCGCGCTGACCACGCTGATTGCGCTGCTGGCGGTCGCGCCGGCCGTCCTGGCCCTGCCGGAAGGTGCGGTCGCGCAGCTGCTGCTCGCGCCTGATCATGTCGCCGAGCTCGTCGAGCGACGACATCATGTCGTCGTCGCCGTCGCCCTGCTGCCCCGGCCGCGCCATCTGCAGGTTTTCGAGCATCTGCTGCAGCTGCTCGAGCATCTGCCGCGCCGCGTCCTTGTTGCCGGAGCGAGCCATCTGCTCCATCCGGTCCAGCATGCTGCGCAGGTCCTGCGGACGCAGCTCGCGCGCGTTCGGGTCGAGTGGCCGGGCGAGCTGCTGTGGGTTTTTGCGCATCTCCTCGGCCAGCGCCTGCAGGAACTTGTCGAGCGCGGCGCGCAGCTGATCCATCAGCCGCTTGAGTTCTTCGTCGGTGGCGCCGCGCTCCAGCGCCTGGCGCAACGCGTCCTGCGCCGCCCGCAAGGCCTGCTCGGCGTCGCCGATATTGCCGTCCTCGATTGAGACCGCCATCGCCCATAGCCGGTTGACGACCTCGCGCAGGTCGTCGTCGCTCTTCGCGCCGGCGAGCTGCCAATAGATCGCGCGCAGGCCGAGATAGACGCCGGCCTCCGGCGTGAAGCGTTCCGGCGCGATCGCCAGCGCGTCGAGCGCCGTCGAGACGCGGCCGCGCGCCTCCGCGTCGAGCGCGAGCACGCGCCGCTGCTCGATCAGCGCCTTGGCGACCGGCTTGTAGAACGGGCGCTGCGGCAGCCGGAATTCGTGCGGCGCGCTGCGCCCCTCGTTCTTGGCCTCGTCAGTGGCGATGAGCGTCATCGCGACTTCGGTCCCGGCCCACGGATGCTCGGTCAGGTCCTTGATGGTCTGGCCGACGCCGTTCCGGGTGCGCGACTGCGGCAGCACCAGCGGGAACTGCGGCGCGTCGTAGAGCGGACGGGCCGCTTTGGCCGGCACAGCGGCGGCCGCAGGTGCCGGCTTGGCGGCGAACTGCGCCTCGGCACGAATAACGCCGTAGTCGTCCTCGAGCTTGTAGGAGAGCCCCAGGCTGCCGCGCGCCTGCGGCTCCGGATCCTTGGCCAGCGCGATGGTCGGCGGGTTATCCGGAATGGCGTTGAAGGCCCAGGTTACGTCGCGGCCGACGCCGCGCAGCGTCACGCTGCCGGTCGCATCGATGGTGAAACGGCGCTCATCGGTTCCGGCCGGCGCGCGACTGGTTCCGGCTTCCGCTCCGCCCTCGTGCAGGCCGCGGGCGACCAGGTCCAGTTGCGCTCCGGTGGCGCGGATCACCAGCACGCTTCCGGACGGCACCGACAGCGCATGCGCCTCGCGCGCCGGCTCGCCGGCTCGGATTCCGGGCAGCAGGATCGGCGGCTTGCCGGTATAGGTCGGCGGCGTCACCCAGGCGTCGACGCGGAAATTGCGGCTCGCGACCGCGCCCTTCCAGTCGAACGCGGCGGCGAGCCGGCCCAGCCGCTCGCCGGCGGCGCCGACGAAGGTGGCGACCACCAGCAGCACGATCAGGCCACGGATCGCGTAGGGATCACGGCCGGCCAACCGCGGGCGCGGCAAGCCGGCACGCAGGCTGCGGGCCGCGGCGATCGCCCGCGCCACATGCGCCTGCCACAGCGCCAGCGAGCCGGCATCGTCCCGGCCGCTCGCAATCGGGTCGGAGATCGTGGTCGCGGGACGATGCGCCAGTCCGCTGCCGCGGTCGAGCCGCACCAGCGAATCGGCCCGCGTCGGGCGGGCAAAGCGGGCCAGCGGCAATGCCGCGACCAGGACCAACAGGCCTACAAGGCCGAGGCCGATCGCGCGCCAGAGCGGCGGCAGGGCGTACCAGAGGCCGGCCCAGGAAAGGATCAGGAAGACGCCGACCGCAGCCGAAAATGCAGCAATCGCAGGCCACAGGCGTTCCCACGCCAGCGCCCACCAGGCGCGCGTCAGCGCCCGCGCCAGCAGGGTCGCGGCGGTATTCGCCTGTCCGCCTTGCGGCGGGTCGCCGGGTAGTCCCAGAGGGCGATCCGTCACTGCAATCTCCGCACGCCCTTTCTATAGCATCTGCCGAAGCAAACGCCGAGCCAAGCCGAACCGATCAGGCGAGCCGAGCAAAAATCAGGCGAGCCAAGGCGGAATCTTATCGAGGGCGATCAATTCGTCGACATCGAGCCGCGGCCGCACCACCGACCAGTCGGCGTCCCGCACCAGCACTTCCGGCACCAGCGCGCGCGTGTTGTAGGTCCCGGCCTGCACGGCGCCGTAGGCGCCGGCCGACATGACGGCGAGGAGATCGCCCGGCTCGACCGGCGGTAGCGCGCGGTCGAGGGCAAGGAAATCGCCCGACTCACAGACCGGGCCGACCACGTCGGCAGTGATGCGATCTACATCCGGCAGTGGCTCCCGCACCGGCCAGACGTCGTGATAGGCCTCGTAAAGCGTCGGGCGGATCAGATCGTTCATCGCCGCGTCGACCACGACGAAGGTCTTGTCCTCGCCCCGCTTCACGTAGAGCACGCGGGTGAGCAGGATGCCTGCATTGCCGACGATCAGCCGGCCGGGCTCGAAGATCAGCGTGCAGTCGAGGCCGCGCGTCGCCCGCTTCACCACCGCGGCGTATTCGTCCGGGTGCGGCGGCGGCTCGTTGTTGTCCTGGTATGGAATGCCGAGCCCGCCACCGAGGTCGACGTGGGAGATCTCGTGGCCGTCGGCGCGCAGCATCCGCACGAACTGCGACAGCAGCGCGAAAGCGTCGTCGAACGGCTGCAGTTCGGTGATCTGGCTGCCGATATGCATGTCGACGCCGGTGACCTTGACGCCGGGAAGGCGTGCGGCGCGGCCGTAGACCTCGCGGGCGCGACTGATCGGGATGCCGAACTTGTTCTCGGATTTGCCGGTGGCGATCTTGGCGTGCGTCTTCGGGTCGACATCCGGGTTGACGCGGAGCGAGATGCGGGCAGTGCGGCCTTTCGCCGACGCAACCGCGGACAGCAGCTCCAGCTCCGGCTCGGATTCGACATTGACGCAGAGGATGTCGGCATCGACCGCGGCGGCGAGCTCGGCTTCAGTCTTGCCGACGCCGGAGAACATGATCTTCTGCGCCGGAATGCCGGCCGCCTGCGCGCGCTTGAGCTCGCCCCCCGACACCACGTCGGCGCCGGCGCCGAGCCGCGCCAAGGTGGCCAGCACGGCCTGGTTCGAGTTCGCCTTCATGGCGTAGCAGACGAGCGACGACACGTCGGCGAAAGCGCCCGCGAACACGCGGTAGTGCCGCTCCAGCGTGGCGCTCGAATAGCAATAGAACGGTGTGCCAACCTGGCGGGCGAGCTCCGAAAGGCTCACCGCCTCGGCGTGCAGAACGCCGTCGCGATAGTCGAAATGGTGCATTGGCGGAGGATCAGTCGAGCAGCCAGTCGAACATGCTGCGCTGGCGAGCCGAAGGAGCCTGCACCACGGCGGCGGTCGTGGTGCCCACGGTCGTGCCCGGAAGCGAAGGCGCCGGCGTCGGCGTGCCGGCCGGCGCCTCAAGCACCGGATCGGAGGCTGCCGCGTAGGGCGGACGATCGAGCGGGCCTTTCACGCCGCACCCCGCAAGCAGGCAGGCGGCGCCGAGCGCGAAAGCGATCGGCAACGTGCGGTGCAGGCGGGGGTGGCGACGGCTCACGACAGATGCGCTCCTGGAGAGACGACAGAATAGCAGATTTGCCGGAAAACAAGACCGAACCGGGGCGCCGCCACGATTTTCGGCCTCACTGTGGCTTTCCGAGCCGCTTCAGCCATTTGCGGGCTTCCCGCCGCACATTGGCCGGGGCCGTGCCGCCGTAGCTGGTGCGGCTACGCACGGATTTCTCCACCGAAAGCACCGCAAAGACCGCGTCGGTGATGCGCGGCTCGACCACCTGCATCTCGGAAAGCGGCAGCCGGTGCAGCGGCGCTTTCGCGGCCGCCGCAGCCGCCACGATGCGGCCGGTGACGTGGTGCGCGTCGCGGAACGGCATGCCGAGCGTGCGCACCAGCCAATCGGCGAGGTCGGTCGCGGTGGCATAGCCCTCGCCGGCGGCCTTGCGCATGCGGGCGGTGTCCGGCTGCATGTCGCGCACCATCCCGGTCATCGCGGTGATGCAGAGCGACAGCGCCGAGAGCGCGCCGATCGAGCCCTCTTTGTCCTCCTGCATGTCCTTCTGGTAGGCGAGCGGCAGCCCTTTCATCACGATCAGCAACGCATCGAGCGCGCCGACGATGCGTCCGGTCTTGGCCCGCACCAGCTCGGCCGCATCGGGATTGCGCTTCTGCGGCATGATCGAGGAGCCGGTGGTGAACTTGTCGGACAGCCGCAGTAGCCCGACCAGGGGCGAGGTCCAGATCACGATCTCCTCGGCGAAGCGCGAGAGATGCACGGCGGTGATCGCGGCAGCCGCCAGCGTCTCCAGCACGAAATCGCGGTCCGAGACGGCGTCGAGCGAGTTCGCCATCGGCCGCACGAAGCCGAGCGCCTGCGCGGTCATCTGGCGGTCGAGCGGAAACGAGGTACCGGCGAGCGCCGCCGCGCCGAGCGGCGACTCGTCCGCCCGGGTGCGCGCATCGGCGAAGCGGCCGCGGTCGCGCGCCGCCATCTCCACATAGGCCAGCAGGTGGTGACCGAAGGTCACCGGCTGCGCGGTCTGCAGGTGCGTGAACCCCGGCATCACGGTTCCGGCATGTTCGAGCGCGCGCTCGGCCAAAGCGAGCTGGTAGGCGGCCAGCTGCCGGTCGAGC
>DASWSO010000092.1:0-3235 GCA_036402635.1 Xanthobacteraceae bacterium | reverse complement strand
CACAGCACGCCGTGCGCCGGCGCGATCTTGCGCGCGATCAGGCTGGAAGACGGCAAGTCGGCGATGCGCAGCGTGACGTCGAACCCTTCCTGCACGGCGTCGAGCAGCTGATCGCTGAGCGTCAGCTGGATCTGCAGGTCGGGATAGCGCTGCATGAAATCGGCGGTCGTGCGGCCGAGGTGTAGCGTACCGAACGACATCGGCGCGTTCACGCGCAGCACGCCCCGCGGCTGCGCCTGCAACTGGGTCACCGCCTGTTCGGCCTCGTCGAGAGCCGCCAGCGCCGCCAGCGAACGCTCATAATAGATTCGTCCGTTCTCGGTCGGGCTGGCGCTGCGGGTCGTGCGGTTGAGCAGCTGGACGCCGAGCCGCCGCTCCAGATCGATGACGTGCTTACTTGCGGCCGAGCGCGACAGCCGCAGGGCGCGAGCGGCTTCGGCAAAGCTGCCGTGTTCCACCACCTTGATGAAGGCACGAATGCTGGCGAGCTTGTCCATTCCGTGTGTCCTGGCGTGCGATCGTGGAAGCGAGGGCGGCACGGCGGATTGTCGCCGAACCGGCGACAGTCTGGTGATGAAACTACGGATTGTCATCGCCAACCGCGTCGCCACATCCCACATCACAAGCAAGGCGGCGCAGGTCGGCGCCGCCTGTAGCCTGCTGACATTTCGGGAGAACGACGATGGCGAAGGTTCTGGTGCTCTACTATTCCGCCTATGGGCACATCGAGACGATGGCACAGGCGGTGGCTGAGGGCGCGCGTGAAGCCGGCGCCGAGGTCGTGATCAAGCGGGTGCCCGAGCTGGTGCCGGAAGAGCTAGCGCGCAAGTCCCACTACAAGCTCGACCAGCCGGCGCCGATCGCGACCGTGGACGAGCTGCCGGGCTACGACGCCATCATTTTCGGTACCGGAACGCGCTACGGCAACATGACGGCGCAGATGAAGAACTTCATCGACCAGACCGGTGCGCTGTGGGCACAGGGAAAGCTGGTCGGCAAGGTCGGCTCGGTGTTCACGTCGTCGGCGACGCAGCACGGCGGCCAGGAATCCACCATCCTCACGTTCCATCCGGTGCTGCTGCATCTCGGCATGGTCGTCGTGGGGCTGCCGTACGCTTTCACGGCCCAGATGGGTGTGGAGGAAGTGATGGGAAATTCGCCATACGGCGCGTCCACCATCACGGGCGGCGACGGCAGCCGGCAGCCGTCCCGGGTCGAACTCGACGGCGCCCGCTACCAGGGGCGTCATGTGGCGCAGATTGCCGCCAAGCTCGCGGCGTGATCGCCGCGCGGGCATTGTCCAGCAAGCATGCACAATGCCGTGCCGGTTTTCCGGATTGTGTCGGCGCGGCGGCACTCCGATATTGGAAAAGAGCGAACATCGACGCGTGATCTCGCGTCAGAAAGGACGATCATGTCCGGCATTCATCACGTGACCGCGATTTCCGGGGCGCCCGAGCGCAACCTCGATTTCTACACGCGCATTCTCGGGCTGCGCTTCGTCAAGAAGACGGTGAACTTCGACGATCCCGGCACCTATCACCTGTATTACGGCGACGAAGCCGGTAACCCCGGCACCATCCTCACATTCTTCCCGTGGGAACATGCCGGGGCAGGGCGCGCGGGCGTCGGGCAGACGCAGCAGACCGCGTTCCGCGTGCCGGCGGGCTCGATCGGCTACTGGACCCACCGCTTCATCGAAAAGGGTGTGGCGCACGAAGCGATCGAGAAGCGTTTCGGCGAGACGGTGCTCTCCTTCGCCGATCCGGACGGCATGAGCCTGGCGCTGGTCGGCGTCGCCGGCGCCGAGCCGGCATGGAGCGGCGGCGCGGTTGCGGCCGAGCACGCGATCCGCGGCTTCCATGGCGTCACGCTGCTGCTGGAGGAGGCCGCGCGGACCGGTGCCATCCTCACCGGCGTGCTCGGCTTCCAGGAGATCGGACGCGAGGCTTCGACCATCCGGTACGGCGCAGGCGCCGGGGTCGGCGGCATCGTCGATATCCGCGAGGCCAAAGGCTTCCTGTCCGGACGGCAGGGACGCGGGGCGGTGCATCACGTCGCCTTCCGCGCGGCCGACGATGCCGAGCAGGCCGCCATGGCGCGCAAGCTGACGGAGCAACACGGCCTGCAGCCGACCGCGCAATTGGACCGAAACTACTTTCGTTCGGTGTATTTCCGCGAGCCCGGAGGCGTGCTGTTCGAGATCGCGACCGATCAGCCTGGCTTCGCGGTCGACGAGCCGGTGGAGACGCTTGGCCAGGCGCTGAAGCTCCCTGCCGCGCTGGAGTCGCACCGCAAGGAGATCGAGGCGGTGCTGCCGCCGCTCGACACCGTCGAGCGGGCGGCGTGATGGCGGAGCTCTCGTTCATCCATCGCTTCGAGCCGGAGCGCCGCCCGGAGGCGCCGGCGCTGCTGCTGCTGCACGGCACCGGCGGCAACGAGGACGATCTGGTCCCGCTTGGCCGCATGGTGGCGCCGGATGCGGCCCTGCTGTCGGTGCGCGGAAAGGTGCTGGAGAACGGCATGCCGCGCTTCTTTCGCCGGCTCGCCGAAGGCGTGTTCGACGAAGCGGACCTGCGCGCGCGCGCGCATGAGCTTGCGGATTTCGTCGAGCAGGCGCGCCGCGTCTATGGCGTCGCGGCGCCGGTCGCTCTCGGGTACTCGAATGGTGCGAACATCGCAGCCGCCATCATGCTGCTGCGGCCGGGCGTGCTCGCGGGCGGCGCCCTGCTGCGCGCCATGGCGCCGTTTGCGGAAGCGCCCGCGGCTTCGGTCGCCGGAACCCCGGTGCTGATCACGTCCGGCGCCCGTGACCCGATCATCCCGCCGGAGAACGCCACCCGGCTGAAGCAGCTGCTGGAGCAGGCCGGCGCCGCCGTGGAGCACCACATCCTCCCGGCCGGCCACGAATTGTCGCAGGCGGACGTTACGCTGGCGCGCGGCTTCGTTGCGACGCATGCGCCAGCCCAGCTCGCCTCGTCGGCGTGAACCCGCTACCTTCTACCCACCCCTGCATGAGGATCGCGCGATGAGCTGGCAACCGGCCGACGACCCGAAGCCTGGCGACAAGCTCGCCTGCGATGCGATCGAGACCGTGATCGTGCCGCGCAGCCGCGATCTCGGCGGCTTCTCGGTGCGGCGTGCGCTGCCGTCGGCGCAGAAGCGCATGGTCGGCCCGTTCATCTTCTTCGACCAGATGGGGCCGTCGGAGTTCCTGCTCGGGGCCGGCATCGAC
>DASWSO010000091.1:0-6395 GCA_036402635.1 Xanthobacteraceae bacterium | reverse complement strand
CACCAGAAAAGCAGCGCCTCCAGCACGGCCGAAAGCTGGTGCCGGAACAGCGCCAGCACAGCGCCGCCGAGAAAGACCAACAGGCCGATCTTGACCACGAGCGCGCCGAAATCGTCGACCGGCAGACCCGCGATGCTGCCCTTCTCGTAACGCGCAATGATGATCAGTGCGGCGAGGCCGAGGCCGATCAGCACGCCCCAGAACAGCCGGCGGGCGCCCACGTCGTTGACGCCGCTCATGCGCGGGACACGACGGTCGAGGAGAGGCGAGCCGGGCGCGCGGCCAGTCGCGCCGGCAGTTGCTGCATCACTTGACGTCGCTCGGCAGGACTCATCTCAAGCCAGCGCCCGATCTCGTCCGCGGTGCGGCCGCAGCCGACGCAAAGGCCACGCGCCGGATCGATGGTGCAGACCTTGGTGCAGGGAGTCTCGATGCTCATGATGTGGCGGCACGCATGTGGGGCGGCAACATAGGCACGGCTGGGCAGAACGCAATGGAAACCGCGCGGCTCTGCCCGGAGCGATCAGGCGTCGGCCTTGCGGGCGCGGCGCAGGCGCGGCCTTTCAGCCGGCGGCGGCTCGCCAGCCGGCTGGATCGGCGGGGCCGGCTCCTGGATCGGGGGGAGCGCCGACATCACCCGCTCGGGCGGGAAGGTGACGATCACCTCGGTGCCCTCGCGCAGCTTGGAACGGAGCGTGAAGGTGCCGCCGTGAAGGTCCATCAGCCCCTGGACGATCGGCAGCCCGAGGCCGGCACCCTGCTCGGCCGATTTGATCGCATTGGTGCCCTGGCCGAACGAAGCCAGCACGATCGAAATCTCCTCCTCCGGGATTCCGGGCCCGGTGTCCTTCACCAGCGCATATTGCCCGCCCGAGGCGGTCCAACCGACCTTCAGCCAGATTTCGCCGCCCTGGGGGGTGAACTTGATCGCGTTGGAGAGGAGATTGAGGCAGATCTGCCGCACCCCGCGCTCGTCCGCCCAGACGCGAGGCAGGTCGGGTTCGAATGCCTCGTGGATGCTGATGCCACGGGTTTTCGCCCGCAGCTTCAGCAGGTGGTGGCAGTCCTCCACGACCGCGGCAAGCGAGACCGGCTCCTCGTTCAGCTCGTAACGGCCGGCCTCGATGCGGGAAAGGTCGAGGATCTCGTTGATCAGGTTGAGCAGGTGCACGCCCGAGGAATGGATGTCGCCCGCATACTCCTTGTATGTGGGAACCGCGTGGGCGCCGAACACCTCGCTCTTCATCACTTCCGAAAACCCCAGTATGGCATTGAGCGGGGTTCTCAGCTCATGGCTCATCTGGGCGAGGAAGCGGGATTTCGCGAGGTTTGCCGCCTCGGCGCGCCGGCGCGCTTCGTCGGAATTGGCCTTGGCCTGTTCCAGTTCGCCGATCAGCGCGTCTTTTTCGGCGCGCGCCTCCAAGGTCGCCAGCGTGGTGGAGTACAGCCGCTGCGCCAGCATGCCGAAATAGACCTGCGCGGTGGCGGCCATTCCGATCAGGATGTAGCTCTGGATGTCGCCCTTGAGCAGGAAGTCCAGCACCACTGCGGTGGTGACCGGGATGGTCGCGGCCAACATCGCGACCGGCAGGGTGGAAGCCAGCATGCTGCTGACCGCCACCATCAGCACCATGACGAACAGCGTGAAGGTACTGTCGTTGCCGTGACCCTGAATGACGGCGACCACGTTGAACATCCACGCAGTGCCGAACACGAAATCCAGCGCCACGAACCGCGCGCGCCAGGAATGCAGGTTCACGCTGCCTTGCGGCTGCGCGAGGAACCGCCGGCACTGCTGCGCGATCAGCAGATGCACGGCGAGCACTGCCGCCGTCCACACAGCGGCAGCAGTCGCATCCGACCACACGCCCGAGAGGAATCCGACCGTGGCGGCGAGCAGCATCACCGCAAGGGATGCCGAGATGCGGTTGCGCGCGAACAGCCGCAGCATTTCGTAGTCGAATGCGGGCCGCGTACCGGTGGTGGAGGTGAGGCGGTCACGCGCCTCGCGCACGCGCTGCGCCGTCGCGCGCCGATTGTTCACGTCGGCACGTGTCGGCGGAGCCGCACGCTCTGCGTCGGCGCTATTGGTGCTGGTCTCGGTCGTCTGCATGCCCACGCCGGCCACTGCGCGCGACCATGGCGAGTAAACCTTAACGCCGGCCTCACCAGCTTGGTTAACGGCGCCTTGCCGGCTCGGTCGCAGACATGCCGGAGATGCGCGTGATTGCCCGCATGGCACGGCGCGTGCGCTTTATTCTACTCTGCGCATTGCTCGCCGGCACGATCGCGTTCACCGCCTGGTTCGCCGAGCGCCAAAGCGCCAGCATCAGCGGCACGGCGCGGATTGTGGATGGCGACAGCCTCTACGTCGACGGCACCGAAATCCGCCTGTTCGGGATCGACGCGCCGGAACTGCACCAGACCTGCCAGCGCGGCGGCCGGTTGTGGAACTGCGGCGCCGATGCCGCCGCGGCCTTGCGCGCTGCCAGCGCCGGCAAGGATATCGTCTGCAAGCCACGCGAGCGCGATCGCTACGGACGGACGGTCGCGGTATGCCAGGCCGGCGGGCTCGACCTTGGCGCCGCCATGATCAAGGGTGGCTATGCGGTGTCGTATGGCGGCTACGAAGCCGACGAGCGGGAGGCACGCGATGCGCGCCGTGGCATCTGGTCGTCGAGCTTCGACAATCCTGCGGCATGGCGTGCTCGCCATCCGCGCCCTCCGCGCTCCTGAAGCTTGACGGTCTCGCCGCCCGCATGATCGAGTAACGCCAGGTGCGCCGCGCGGCGCCGCTCCCGGGCATGAGCGCTTCTGATGAAACTCTATGACTTCGGCCGCGCCCCCAATCCGCGGCGGGTGCGCGTTTTCCTGGCCGAGAAGGGGGTGACGGTTCCGACCGAGCAGGTCGACATCGTCACCATGCAGCAGAAGACGCCGGAATTCACCGCGCTCAATCCGATGCAGCGGGTACCGGCGCTGGTGCTGGACGACGGCACCGTGCTGGCAGAGTCGATGGCGATCTGCCGCTACTTCGAGGGTTTGCATCCGGACCCGCCGCTGTTCGGCCGAGGTGCCAAGGAAAGCGCGCTGGTGGAGATGTGGGGCCGGCGGCTGGAGTTGCACCTGCTCAATGCGGTCGCGAGCGTCTTTCGTCATCTGCATCCGGCGATGCAGGAGCTGGAGCAGCCGCAGGTCGCCGCATGGGGCGAGGCCAACAAGCCGCGAGTGCTGGAATTCCTTCAGGTTCTCGATCGCGAGCTGCAACAGCGGCCGTTCGTCGCGGGCGAGCATTTCACCGTCGCCGATATCACCGGGCTGGTCGCCATCGACTTCATGAAGCCGGCGAAGCTCGCCGTGCCGCCGGAGCTCGCCAACGTGCACCGCTGGCATGCGCAGGTATCGCAACGCCCGAGCGCGCGTGCTTGACGCAGAACGAATGCATGGGGAGCACGCCGCAATGAGCTACACCACGATCCGCTATGCGAGCACCGGTGGGGTCGCGACCATCGCGCTGGCGCGCCCCGACAAGCTCAACGCCTTCAACGCCGCGATGCATGCCGACCTGCGCGTCGCGCTCGATGAAGCGGAGCGGGACGACGGCGTGCGCGTGCTGGTGCTCACCGGCGAGGGGCGAGCGTTTTCGTCCGGACAGGATTTGAACGAAGCACGGCCCACAAGCCCGGACGGCGAGGTGGACGTCGGCGGCCGTCTGGACCGCGACTACAATCCGCTGGTGCGCCGGCTCTATGCCTTCCCGAAAGTCACGATCGCAGCGGTGAACGGGCCGGCCGCAGGCGCGGCCGCCAATATCGCGCTCGCCTGCGACATTCTGCTCGCCGCCAAGTCGGCCTATCTGCAGGAGGCGTTTGCCCGCATCGGACTGATCCCGGACGCCGGCGGAACCTGGTTCCTGCCGCGCATTGTCGGCCAGAAGCGGGCGCTGGCCCTGATGCTCACCGCCGAGCAGGTTCCGGCCGAGGAATTGCAACGCATGGGTCTCGCCTACAAGGTGTTCGAGGACGCTGCGTTCCGCGACGAGGTCGCGGCGTTCGCCGGTAGGCTTGCGGCCGGTCCTTCCGGCACCTACAGGCTGATCAAGGAAGCCGCGCGGGCGAGCATCGACAACGATCTCGCCACCCAGCTCGATGTCGAGCGCGACCTGCAGCGCAAGGCCGGCAAGAGCCACGATTTCCACGAAGGTGTCGCCGCGTTCAAGGAGAAGCGGGCGCCGCGCTTCCAGGGGTTCTGAGTGCGCGCGACGTCGGCGGTCCTATGAGCGTGCCTTGCATCGGGACCGAGGGCCCGGCTCCCGAGCCGGAGGACGTGACCTACAGCTTCAAGCCGTCGCTGATGGGAGCGCCGCAGGAATTCCGCGTCGGCGCCGACGCGCTGTACTGGCAGGCCGGCCGGTACGAGGGCCGCATTCCGTACCGCACCATCAAGACGATCCGGCTGTCGTTCCGGCCGATGACGATGCAGACGCAGCGCTTCGTCACCGAAATCTGGGCGGAGAGCGCGCCGAAGCTCACCGTTTCATCCGCCAGCGTTCGCGGCGCCGTCGACATGCAGCGGCAGGATGCGCCCTATGCGGCATTCGTGCGCGCGCTGCACCGGCAGATGACGGCGCGGGGCGCCAAGCCGCAGCTGCTCGCGGGCTCTTCGCGTTATGTCTATTGGCCCGGCGTCGTGCTGTTCGGGCTGCTCGGTCCGGCGATCATCGTGATGCTGGTGCGCTCGGTGCAAGCCGGCGCGGCCGCGGGCGCGGCGATCCTCGGTGTTGTCATGCTCTACTTCTTCTACCAGATGGCGACGTTCTTCTGGCGCAACTGGCCATCGGCCTATGATGCCGCGGTCTTGCCGGAGCGGGTGCTACCCCGGAGCTAGCGGCTCGTCCTCGCCGGCATTGCCGCGTCTGAGCAGTCCGCCGGCAAGATCGCTCAGTCCCGGTGGCGGCAGCGCCGCGAACGGTAGCGGACGCGCCACCTCGATGGCGGCGAGGCCGAGCCGGGCGGTGAGCAGTCCATTCAGCACGCCCTCGCCGAGGCGCGCCGAAAGCTTGGCGGCAACCCCGTGGCCGAGCAGTTGCTGCACGATGCTGTCGCCGGCCGCCATGCCGCCGGTGACCGCCAGATGCGTCACCGTCAGCCGCACCAGCCGGATCAGGCCGAGCGTGCCGGGCCGCCCGCCGTAGAGCTCGGCCAGGCGCCCGATCAGTTTCACGGCGGTGAACAGCACGAACGCCATGTCGATCGCCGCGCGCGGGCTGATCGCCGTCACCACCGAGACACGCTTGGCGGCGGTCGAGACCAGTCGCCGTGCCTCCTCGTCCAGCGGCGCCATCAGCTCGCGCTCGGCGAGCCGGACCAGATCGGCGCCGTCAATGATGTCATGCCGGTGCAATTCGAGCGCCGCACGTCCGCGCGCCAGCCGCGGCGCCTTGCGCGAGAAGGCGATCAGCTCGCCGATCAGCACGCCCGCGGCGTCGCGATCGTCGCTGGCGAGGATCGCCGTCGCCTGCTCGCGCAGCTTTTCCACCGCGGCGAGCCGCATCAGCCCGATGGTCTCGCGCGCCAGGATGACGAGCAGCGCGAGCGCCGCCAGGATCGCGAGCGCCAAGCCGAGCCAACCGAGCCACGGCGTGCGCGCGAACAGATCCTCGATCAGCCGCATCACCGCCAGGCTGAGGCCGAGCGAGACGAGGCCGCCGCTGGCCGAGAACAGCAGCGTGGTCCATGGCCAGCGGCGGCGCGGTCGCGGCGCGGCCGGTGCCAGTGCCGGCAAGGCCGAATATTCCGGCTCCGGGTTGATCACGGCACGGCCGCCACGCGGGCGCATCACGACGCCGTCGTCGCGGCTTTCGCTGGCGACCGTCACGTCCGGATCGTCGAGCCGGAACGCCGCCGGACGGCGCGGGGGAGAGCGCTCGCTCATTGCAGCCGGTCTCCGAGCAGGAACTGCAGCGCGCGGTCGAGGCGGATGTGGGGCAGGGCGGGGGTCTCGCCCTCGCGTGCTTCGAGCGCGGGCGGCCGGAAGCGCAGGAAGCGGTAGTCCGCATCTCCCGACGCCGCGCTCGTGAGCCCGCGGAAAGCTTTAGAGTGCGGGTCGAACAGCTCGGCCGGATCGTCCGGCAGATCGCCCGGAAAGACCGCCGTCTCGCTCGCGCCGTCGAAGCTCTCGCCGGCCGCGGTCTCGCCGGCGAGCGGCGTGCCGAGGATCGAGGGCAGGCGCTCGCGCCCGAATTCGACGGTGGCTTCGCGCGTTGCCCGCACCGCCGCCAGTGCCACCACATCGACGGCGGCGCCGCCGAACTGCGCGCGCGCGATCGCCCGTTCCGCCATGCGGGCCAGGATGCGCTCGAGCCGGTCGTGGCTGGAGCGATGCAGATGGTCGGC
>DASWSO010000090.1:0-7548 GCA_036402635.1 Xanthobacteraceae bacterium | reverse complement strand
CCCAACAGCCGCAAGCTCGAAACCGAGCAGCACGGCGCGGTGCTGCTGGATCCGCGCATGCTGCAGGCGATGGGTCGCGACCTCGCCGCCATCCATCTCGGGACCGCGGCGGCGGCGACGCTCGCCGATACGCTGCGCGGCACATGCGAGAAGCTCTCGCGCGCGCTGCCCGAGGCGGTGCGCACGGCGGCGAAGCATTTCCGTGAGGAATACACCGCCTGGCGCTACGGCGCCGTGGCCTGAGCGACCTCCCGCGCGTATGGCTGGACAGACGCCTCCGCGGCGGCTGTAGTCACGCCCGGGCGGGAGGATTCCGGATGGCATCGACCAGCGACAAGCGCCGCGCATTCCGCGCGATGCACGACAGCGGCTGCTTCGTGATCCCGAACCCGTGGGACGTGGGCAGCGCCAAGTACCTCGCGCATCTCGGCTTCAAGGCGCTGGCGACCACCAGCGCGGGCGCCGCCTGGGCGATGGGCTATGCGGACGGCCAGACCCCGCGCGACCGCATGCTGGCGCATATCGCCGAGATCGTCGAAGCGACCGACCTGCCGGTGAACGCCGACTACGAAGGCGCGCATGCGGATGCGCCCGAGGACGTCGCCGAAGGCGTGCGGCTGTGCGTCGAGACCGGCGTGGCCGGCCTCTCGGTCGAGGACTACACCAACGATCCGGCCGTTCCGCTCTACGACATCGAGCTGGCGACCGCGCGCGTGCGCGCCGCGCGGCAGGCGATCGACCGCGCCGGCGGCGACGTGCTGCTGGTCGGCCGCGCCGAAGGCCTGATCCGCAACCGGCCGGATTTCGACGACATCTTGCGCCGCTTGCGCGCCTATTCGGCGGCGGGTGCCGATTGCCTCTATGCGCCGGGACTGCGCACGCGCGAGCAGATCGTGGCGGTGGTCGAGGCCGCGGCGCCGAAGCCCGTCAACGTGCTGATGGGCGCGCCGAGCGAGCTCACGGTCGCCGATCTCGCCGCCATGGGCGTGCGCCGCATCAGCGTCGGCGGCTCGCTCGCCCGCACCGCTTGGGGCGCGTTCGGGCGCGCCGCCAGGCTGATCGCCGAACAGGGCCGCTTCGACGGCTTCGCCGACGCGATGCCGAGCGCCGAACTCAACAAGCTGCTGGGCCCGGGGGCGACCCGATGACAGGCGATTGCGTGAGCGATCCGCGCACCGGCCAGCCGATCGGCGTTCCGGTCGACACCGCGCCGGCGCAGCGGCCCGGCCCTGTGGTGCTGCAGGGCCGCTTCGGCCGGGTCGAGAAGCTCGACGCGCGTCACGCCGCCGACCTGTGGGGCAGCGCCAAATCCGACGACACGCTGTGGACCTATCTGGGCTATGGCCCGTTCGCCGACGAGGCGGCTTTCATGGCGTGGGTGCCGCAGCGTGCTGCCCTCACCGATCCCTACGCGTACGCGATCATCGACAACAACGAGCGCGCAGTCGGCATCGCGACGCTGATGGAGATCCGCCCGGAGATGCGGGTGATCGAGGTCGGGCACATCGTCTACACGCCGGCGCTGCAGCGCACGCCGCTGGCGACGGAAGCGCAATACCTGCTGGCGAAATATGTGTTCGAGACGCTCGGCTACCGCCGCTACGAATGGAAGTGCAATGCACTCAACGGCCCGTCGCGTCGCGCCGCCGAGCGCTTCGGCTTCATCCACGAGGGGGTTTTCCGCCAGCACCTGATCGTGAAAGGCCGTAACCGCGACACCGCCTGGTTCGCGATGGTCGACAGCAGCTGGCCGCGGCGCAAGCTCGGATTCGAGTGGTGGCTGGCGCCGGAGAATTTCGATGCGGACGGGCGGCAGAAAAGGCAGCTGAGCGATTTAATGTGGGACGCGTGACGCGCTCGCAAGCGCTCGGCTTCCGCAATGACAAAGACCTGTATGGGATCAACCGGAGAACAGCATGGCGGGACGGCTCAGCAACAAGAAGGCGTTCATCACGGCGGCGGCGCAGGGCATCGGCCGCGCCATCGCGGAGAGCTTCGTGGCGGAAGGCGCCAGCGTGATCGCCACCGACATCGATCCGGGCAAGCTCGCGGGACTTACCGGCGCCACGCTTGAGAAGCTCGACGTCACCTCGACCGAGCAGGTGAACGCGCTGGCCGCGAAGCACGGGCCGGTCGACATCCTGGTCAACTGCGCCGGCTGGGTCTCGCACGGCACCGTGCTCGACTGCACGGACCAGGAATGGGACCGGGCCTTCGACATCAACGTGAAATCGATGCACCGGACCATCAAGGCTTTGCTGCCCGGCATGCTGCAGAAGGGCGGCGGCTCGATCGTCAACATCTCGTCGGGCGCCTCCTCGGTGCGCGGCATCCCGAACCGCTACGTCTACGGCACCACCAAGGCGGCCGTGATCGGACTCACCAAGGCGGTGGCGGCTGACTTCATCCGCAAGGGCATCCGCGCCAACGCGATCTGCCCCGGCACCATCCAATCGCCGTCGCTGGACGACCGCATCGCGACGCAGGCGAAGGCCTCCGGCGCATCGCTCGACAAGGTGCGGCAGGACTTCATCGACCGGCAGCCGATGGGCCGGCTCGGCACCGCGCAGGAGATCGCGTGGCTTGCGGTCTATCTTGCGTCCGACGAGGCGAGCTACACCACCGGGCAGATCCACCTCGCCGACGGCGGCTTCGCGTTATAGCGTCATGCCCGGCACAAGGCCGGGCATGACGGTTCCATTTACAACGGCCGGTGCAGCTCGGTCGGGCGGCGCGTGACGGTGCGCCGGCCGCGCTTGAACACCGCGAGCGGCGCGCGGATCTCGGCGATCGCCTGCTGCGGCGTTTCCGCCTCGATCACCACCACGTCGGCCGGATTGCCGACCGCGATCCCGTAGTCCGGCAGGTTCATCAGCCGCGCCGAGCGCGTCGTCACCATCTCGAAGCACGCGGCGAGGCGCGCTTCGCCGCTCACCTGCAGCACATTGGCGTGCAGGTTCGCCATCCGGATCAGCGAGCAGTCGCCGAACGGCGTGAACGGATTGAGGATGTTGTTGGTCGAGATCGAGCAGTTGCAGCCGTGCTCGACGAACACGTTGGCGTCCACCAAGCCGCGGCGCACGTCATAGGTCTGGTTGCGGCCCATCAGAAACAGGTCGGTGGCCGGCAGCACCGTGACCGCGACGCCGACATCGCCGAGCCGCCGCGCGTATTCCTTCTGCCGCTCCGGCTGCAGCGTCGAGAGCTTGGTGGCGTGCCCGACCGCGACCCGGCCGCCGAGCTTGTGCGCCTCGGTCAATTCGCAGACCAGGTCGATGTCGAGCGCCTGCGGCGCGTTGCCGAAATCGAGATGCATGTCGATGTCGACGCCGAACTCGCGCGCCAGCTCGAACACCCGGCGGATCTGCGCCGCGCTGTCGGAATCGTAGTTGGGCGCGGCGCCGATCACGCGAGCGCCGCTCTTCAGCGCCGCCACCATCAGCGCGTCGGTGCCGGGATTGTTGGTGAGCCCTTCCTGCGGCATCACGCACAGCTCGATGTCGATCGCCCATTTGTATTCTTCGACCAGCGCCTTCACGCCCTCGAAGCCGCGCAAGCCCACGCCGGGATCGACCTCGCAATGCGTCCGCATGCGGGTGGTACCGTGCTTGAGGCAATTCTCCAGCGTCGCCTTGGCGCGCGCGTGCACGTCTTCGACAGTGAAATGCTTCTTCACCGCCTGCACGCGCTTCACCGCCTGCGCCTCGCGACCCGTTTCGGGAGCGCAGCGCCCGATGATGCGGGACTTGTCGAGATGGATGTGGGTCTCGATCAGCCCGCCGCAGCACAGGCAGCCGGCGGCATCGTAGGCCGGCGCGTCGCAGACGAGCTGCGGCTCGACTGCGGCGATGCGGCCGTTCTCGAAGCCGATATCGAGCGTCGGCTCGGCGCGGCCGGGAATGCGCGCGTTGCGCACGACGTAGTCGATCATTCGGGGTGTCCGGAGCTGCGAGCGGTCAGGCCATGACGCGGTAAAGCTCGCGGTTGACCTCGCCGACGATCTGGTGGAAGCGGTCGCTCAGCCGCGTCTCGCGATCGCGCGGCCGCGGCAGGTCGACCTCGAACACGCGGTGGATGCGTCCCGGCCGCGCGCTCATCAGCACGACGCGGTCGGAGAGGAAAACCGCCTCGGCGAGGCTGTGGGTCACGAACAGCACCGTCTTGCGATAGCGGTTCCACACCCGCATCAGCTCGAACGCCATGCGGTCGCGGGTGATCTCGTCGAGCGCGGCGAACGGCTCGTCCATCAGCAGCACCGCCGGATCGAGCGCCAGCGCGCGCGCGAGCGCGGCGCGCTGCTGCATCCCGCCGGAGAGCTGGTGCGGGTACTTGTCCTCGAAGCCCTGCAGGCCGACGGTGGCGATCAGCTCGTTAACGCCGGTCTCGCCGGGGCGCGTGCCGCCGCGCTGCGCGACCAGGTCGCGCAGCAGCTTGATATTGTCGGCGATGCGCAGCCACGGCATCAGGTTCGCCTGCTGGAAAACCAGTCCGATGCGGCCGGCGCGCCGCAACTGCGCCGGCGCGGCGCCGCCGATGGTGACGCGGCCGCGGGTCGGCGTCATCAGGTCGGCGACCACTTTCAAGAGCGTGCTCTTGCCGCAGCCGGAGGGCCCGACCAGCGACACGAAGGCGCCGTCCGGCACGTCGAGATCGATATGGCTGAGCGCATTCACGGCATCGGCGGTGCCGACGCCGTAGGTGACGTCGACGCCGGCGATCGAGATCGATGCGAGCGGATCGGCTGCGCGCTCCGCCGATCCAGCCGTAGCGGCGGGTGCGGTCATCGTGGGGCTCAGTTCGTCACCTTCTTGACCCGATCCGCCAGGGTCTTGGCCTCATCCAGGCTCTCGACGATCGCGTTGGTGTACATCTCCTTCGCGGCCGGCTTCTTCGGCAGGTCGCCGGAATCCGCCAGGATGTCGATCGAGGACTGCCACTTGGCGTCGTTCATCAGGCCGAACCGGCTGGCGAAATCCGGGCTGTTGTAGAGCCCGTAGATGATCTCCAGTTTCTTGGTCTCGAGCTTGAGGTCGCGGTCGGGCGAGACCTTGACCACCTCGGCGACCGCCGCCTCCATGTTGTCGGCGGTCCAGGTCAGGCTCTTGAGCGTGGCGCGCACGAAGCGCTTCACCAGGTCGGGATTGGACTTGAGCAGCTGCTCGCTGGTGTAGATCACGGTGCCGTAGAACTGCACGCCGTAATCCTTCAGCGGCATCACGCTGGTCGGGAAGCCGCGCATGTCGAGCGTCAGCGCCTGCCCGAAGTGATAGCCGAACACGGCGTCGACCTGGCCGGCAGCGAGCATCTGCACCTCGGCGCCGCGCGCGACGTTGACGTATTCGAGATCGTTGCGGCCGAGGCCGCCCTTCTGCAGCAGCGGGTCGAGCAGCCCTTTCACGTTGGTCTGGAACCAGCTGAGCTTCTTGCCCTTGAGCTGCTTCGGGTCGGTGTAATTGTCCTTCTTCAGCGTGATGACGCTGAACGGGGTGTCGGGCTCGTCGGCCATGATGGCGACCACCGGAATGCCGCTGGCGCGCGCCTTGATGAAGCTGTCGGCATTGGCGACGCCGAACTGCTCGCGGCCGGTGCCGATGAACACCTCATTCTGCTGGCCGGCCGAGGGCGGGCGGATTTCGAGGTCGATGCCTTCGGCCGCATAGATGCCCTTGGCGACGCCGCCGTAATACTGCGCGTGCATCCCCCACGGCGTGAAGTTGATCCGCATCACCGCCTTGTCGGCGGCCTGTGCAATACCGATGCACGACAGCGCCGCCGCGAAGCCGACCGACGCCAGCGCGATCCACGATCGTAGCCCCGACTTCCGCATGCGAACCTCCATCATCTGCATCTCGCACTCAAACCTGTGTTGTCGCGTTGCTGCTTTCCGTCTTCCACGACATCAGCCGCTCCAGCCCCGACATCAGGCTGAAGAAAGCGGTGCCGACCACGGCCAGAACGATGATCGCCGCGAATGAGCGCGCGGTGTTGAAATTGAAGCTGCCCGACAGCACCAGGTAGCCGAGGCCGTTGGAGGCGGCGAGCCACTCCGCCACGATCGCGCCCAGCACCGAGAGCGTGGTGGCGATGCGCAAGCCGGCAAAGATGTACGGCATGGCGTAGGGCAGCCGCAGGCGGAAGAACATCTGCCGCTCGCTGGCGTGCACGGAGCGAAACACGTCCTTGAGGCCGCTGTCGACTTCCTTGAAGCCCGCCATGGTGTTGATGACGATCGGGAAGAACGCGATCGACGCGACCACCAGGATCTTCGAGCCGGCGCCGGCGCCGACCCAGACCAGGATCAGCGGCGCGACCGCGATTTTCGGCACGCTCTGCAGCCCGACGAAGATCGGCATGATCAGCCGCTCCGCCAGCGGATAGCGGATCATCAGCGCGGAGACCATGAGCGCGAAGACGGTGGCGGCGACATAGCCGGTGACGACGCTCCAGATCGTCGCCAGGCTGTGCATCTGGATCAGCGGCCATTCGTTCACCATCAGCCGCACGACATCGGTCGGGGCCGGCAGCAGGAACGACGGGATTTCGAGCAGGCGGACCAGCGCTTGCCAGAGAACAAGCAGACCCAGGACCAACAGCAGCGGCCCGCCGCGCTCGAGCGCACGGCGCAGATTGCGGGCCCGCTGCGGCCGGGTCGGAGCGGGAACGTCAGCGTGCGACAGGGTCATGCGGCCGGCATATTCAGAGCTCCGTACCGGGAGCGCAAGCATGGAGTTTGCGCAGCGATTGCCCGCAAAACAGCAGGGCGTGACGCAGTGTTACGGCCTGATCTGGCCGGCGCCGCGGACGCGATACTTGAAGGTGCAGAGCTGCTCGACGCCAACCGGCCCGCGCGCATGCATGCGGCCGGTGGAGATGCCGATCTCGGCGCCGAAGCCGAACTCGCCGCCGTCGGCGAACTGGGTCGAGGCGTTGTGCAGCACGATCGCGGAATCCACTTCGCGCAAGAAGCGTTCCGCCGTCGCCGCGTCGTCGGTGACGATGGCGTCGGTGTGATGCGAGCCGTAGCGCTCGATGTGGTCGATGGCGGCGTCGACACCGTCCACAACCTTGGCGGCGATGATGGCGTCGAGATATTCGGTCGACCAGTCCTGCTCGCTGGCAGGACGCACGCGCGGGTCGATCGCTTGCGTCTCGGTATCGCCGCGCACTTCGCAGCCGGCGTCGAGCAGCATGCCGACCAGCGGCTTGAGATGGGTCGCGGCAGCGGCGCGGTCGACCAGCAGCGTTTCGGCCGCCCCGCACACGCCGGTACGGCGCAGCTTGGCGTTCAATACGATCTCTTTCGCCATCGCCAGCGACGAGCCACCGTCGACATAGACGTGGCAGACGCCTTCGAGATGCGCGAACACCGGCACGCGCGCTTCGGCCTGCACGCGCGCCACCAAGCCTTTGCCGCCGCGCGGCACGATCACGTCGACCGCGCCGTCGAGGCCCGCCAGCATCAGCCCGACCGCGGCGCGGTCGCGGGTCGGCACCAGCGAAATCGCGTCTTCCGGCAGGCCGGCTTCCCGCAGGCCATGGGCCAACGTC
>DASWSO010000089.1:0-4405 GCA_036402635.1 Xanthobacteraceae bacterium | reverse complement strand
CTCTTCGGCTCGCTCCCCTTTCAGGGGGAGTAAAAAGCGTCAGCGCGAGAGCACGAGCGTGACCCAGCCTTCCAGCACGAGCCGGTGGCGCAGGTGCAGGCCCTGCAATCGGTAGGCGGCGAGCGCCGCATTGGCGTGGCTCGGCAGCAGGCCGGAGAGGATAAGCGTACCGCCGGGCGCGAGCAGCGTCTGCAGCGGCGCCGCCAGCCGCTGCAGCGGCCTCAGCAAAATATTGGCGAACACCAGATCGTAACGGCCGCGCGCCCGGAACTGCCGCCCGGTGGCGCCGGTGGCGTGCACCACCTCGACGAAAGCGCCGGCGCCGTTCGCGCGCGCATTGCCCCGCGCCACCCGCACCGCCAGCGGGTCGATATCGCTCGCCAGCACCGGCGTGCGCAGCGCCTTGGCGGCGGCGATCGCCAGCACGCCGGTGCCGGTGCCGAGATCGAGCACGCGGGCGGGGCCATGTTGTCGGACTTTAAGCCAATCCTCCAGCGCCAGCAGGCAGCCGCGGGTGGTGCCGTGATGGCCGGTGCCGAAGGCGAGGGCGGCTTCGATCTCGATGCCGATTCGGTTTGGCGGCACGCGCGCGCGATCGTGGGCGCCGTGCACGACGAATCGGCCGGCGGCGACCGGCTTCAAGTCCGCGAGGCTCGCCGCAACCCAATCCTTCTCGGCGACACGATCGAACGCCAGTGTGCGCGCATCGTTCTCGCCGACCACCGCGGCGACCGACGCGCGCAGCGCGGCCGCATCGACGTCATCGTCGACATGCGCCTCCACGGCCCAGCGGTGCGGCGCGGTTTCGAACAGCGACACCGCCGCATGCTCCGGATCGAGCGTTTGCAAGAACAGCGCGTCGACGCGGCGGCACGTCGCCTCGTCCGCATCGAAGCGGATGCAGGTCGTCCGCACCGGCTCGGTCAAACGGGAGACGCGTGTTACCAGCGGGAGCCGCCGCGGTAATCCTGATAGTCCGGATAATAACGCTGGCCGTAAGAGGGTCGCTCGGCGGTCACGCGCTCTTCGTAGTAGCGGCGCCGCATGCGCGACGTGTAATCGTCGACCTGCGGGCGCTCGACATAATAGCTCGGGCTGCGCGCGTAGCCGTCGCCGGTGATGACGGTCGGCTGGCCGGCGCGCGGCCGCACCGCGCTGCCGGCGTTGAGCTCGGCTTCGTCGTCGTCGGCCGCGCTGCGTGCCGGACGATTGCGCGGCGCCGTCGTCGCCACCTCGGTCTCTGGCTTGCGCCGCATCGCGATGGTCTCGTCGCCGGCGATCACCACCTTGGTGTTGGTGACGCCTTCCTCCTTCACCAGCGCGAACAGCTTGGCGGCGTTGGCAGGCGCCAGCCGCACGCAGCCGTGCGAGGCCGGCATACCGAGCTTCTTGGTCTCCAGCGAGCCGTGGATGGCATGGCCCTGCTTGGTGAAGAAGATCGAATGCGGCATGGGCGCTTCGTCCCATTCCTTCGAGTAGTGATCCTCTTCCATGCGGAACGCCGTGTAGGCGCCCGATGGCGTGAAGTAGCTGGTCTTGCCCGTCGACACCGGGAAGGAAAAGCGCTCGACGCCGTCGACCTTCACGCTCATGCGCTGCGCCGACTTGTCGACGGTGATCAGCACCGCCGCGGAGGCCTGCGCCACGGAAGCGGCGAGCGCCGCCGCCATCAGCGGAGCGAGAAGCTTGGTCCGGATACGCATCGATCGACCCTCGTGCACAAAACGCCTGCCCGCACCCGGGCCAACTATATACGTGATCTCGGGAGTTTGGTTCCGCAATGGCCGGCACCGGCGACGCGCAGCGGCTTTCGCCTGAGCTGCCGCGTGAAAGTTGCGGAACGGGGCGAAGCGCGCGGACGTTCCTACCGGGCCGGAAACCCGATCGGAGGAGAGATCCCGATGCGCTTCAAGCTGGTAACGTTAACCGCCGTCGTGCTGCTCGGCGCGACTTCGACGAGCTTCGCCCAGAACACCAGTTCCAGCCAGGGTGCCGGCGCGGCGCAAGGCCCCGGCACGCAGTCGCAGGAGCCGATGCGAGGCGGGTCGGGAACGGCCGGCTCGGCCGGCTCGGCCGGCAATGCGAATTCCGGAGGCGGCGCCACGACCGGCAGCAGCTCCACCCGCACGAACTCCGGCAATGAGGGGTCGAGCCCGGCGGACCATCAGACCAACCAGCGCAATCCCGGCCCCTACGCTCCGGGGCCGACGCGGTAGGCGACGAAGCAATTTCCGCTCCGTCATGGCCGGGCCAGCCCACGGCTATCCCGGCCATCCACGTGCCTAAACCCAGCGCGAGGCCTCGTCGTCGGAGGGCATGCGGCCCTCCGGCGTGAGCTGGTCGACCGTGTTCGGCAGGCTCTCGGACAGTTCCGAGAGCACCTCGTCGTACGGCCGGCCGCTCTGCTCCGAGAGCTCCTGCAGGGTGTCGCGGCCGACCGCGCTTTCCAGCTCGTGCGGCGCGATCTCGCGGTTGGGGCCGCGGCCGATCCAGGACTGCGCGGTGTCGCCGTAGCCGTTGTCCTGGAAGCGCCGCATCAGGTCACCGAGGCCGCCGTTGAGGAGGCCGCCGGCCGCGGCGCCGCCAAGCAGCCCGCCGAGGCCGCCGCGCAAAAGGTCACCGAGGCCGCCGCCCGACGCGCCGGCGCCGCCCATCGGCCGCGAGCCCGCTCCGCCTCCCAGCAAGCCGCCGAGAAGGTCGCCGAGCCCGCCACCGCCGGTGCCGCCGAGCGGGCCGGCCGGGTTTCCGTCCGGCAGCCGCCCGGGGCCGGCGGTGCGGCCGAGCCCATCCGCGTCATTGCCGCGGCCCAGCATGTCGGCGAGCCGGCCTTTGCCCTGGTAGGTGCGGTAGGCGAGCAGCGCCAACAGTCCGAGCGTGAGCGGCGAGGCGCCGCCGCGGCCGCTCTGCTGCGCGCCGCCGCCGAAGATCGAATCCAGCAAACCCATGAGTGTCTCCTGCAAGGTTCGCTGGACAACGGTGCCGCGCCCGGAAGGTTCAGCCGGGCTAAAGCATGTTTGTTCTCGAATTCAATCGTCTTCCGTCCTGGCGGGCCCGGCCCGGCCATCCACGTCTTTGTCGCCGCAGATCAAGCAAGACGTGGATGCCCGGCCCAAGGCCGGGCATGACGATTGATACTGTTCAGCCGGAGGCTAATGCTTGCGGGCCTGCACCAGGTAGCAGGCGATGCGCTGCTCGCCGAGCGCGCGGCAGGCTTCCAGCCGGTGCAGCCCCTCCACCAGCACGAAGCGCTCGCCGTCGGCGCGCACCAAGATCGGATCGCGCAAGCCGGTTTCGAGGATGCTGGCGGCCAAAGCGTCGACGGTTGCGGGATTGATCTCCGCCCGGCGCTTGGTCGGCACGTAGATGCTGTCGATCGCGAATTCCTGCCGCTTCATCATCGCAACTGCCCCGGCCGCGGCCAGCCTAGCACGCGGCCGCCGGCCGGGCACGGCGGCCGGAAAACAGGACCGGAAAACAAGAAGGGCCGCCTTGCGGCAGCCCTTCCACTGTCCATGCCGTGGTCCTCAACCCGAAGACCGCGAAAATCGCGTCGCGTCAGGCGCTGGCCCCGCACACAAGATCGAGGTTCCAGCGACGAGCCGCAGACCGCGGCGAATGACAATGAGACACTGGATCACCTCCTTTCGGTTGTTGACGATTTCGCCAATGTAAGGCGTCCGGACCGATTCTGAAACCCCGCTCGCTTCCGGCCGCGCACCGCCTATCTAAGCCCGATGCAAGACGACCTCACCGGCCCGCCGCCGGACCTCGCGCTCGACACCCGTCCGGGCCTCCCCGAGGACCTGCGCTTCCTGCTGGCGCGCTACCCGCGCGACGACTGGCAGGGGCACGGCAATCTGGGCGAGATGGCGCGCTTCTGGCTGGCCCGCCACGACATGTTCCGCGAGCTCGCCGGCACGCTCGGCAGCACCACCACGGAATTCCGCGAGGGCCGCATTGCGCCGGACGTGTTCGCGCGCTGGTTCACGCCGCGGCTGAGCTTCTTCCTGTCGCAGCTCAACGCCCATCACCACATCGAGGACGAGCACTATTTTCCGATCTTCCGCGCCGCCGAGGCCAAGCTCGGGCGCGGCTTCACGCTGCTCGATGCCGATCACGAAGCCATCCATCACGCCATCGAGGCGACGGCGGAGCGCGCGAATGCGGTGCTCGGCGCGCTCGAGCCGAGCATGACCGACCAGCTCCGCCGCGCCGCCGACCATTACGCCGACGCCAGCGGCAAGCTGGTGCACGGGCTGCTACGGCACCTGCAGGACGAGGAGGATCTGATCATCCCGCTGATCCTCGACCGCGGCGAGGCCAAGCTCGGCATCGGCTAGAGCGATGGCGTCTGAAGCCACTTCCGTCCGGTGTGATGGCCGGCGCCGGCGCGGCATCCAGTAAA
>DASWSO010000088.1:0-3177 GCA_036402635.1 Xanthobacteraceae bacterium | reverse complement strand
TCGCCGATCCGTTCGGACCGCCGGGCAGCCGCATGTACCGCACCGGCGACCGTGCGCGCTGGCGGCCCGACGGCGCGCTGCATTTTCTCGGCCGTGCCGACCATCAGGTCAAGATCCGCGGCTTCCGCATCGAGCCCGGCGAGATCGAGGTTGCGCTCGCTCAGCATGAGGGCGTCGTCCAGGCCGCGGTGATCGCCCGCGAAGACCGTGCCGACGACAAGCGCCTGGTCGGCTACGTCGTGCCCGCCGCCGGTCATGCGCCGGACCAAGCCATGCTGCGCCAGCATTTGGCACGCACTTTGCCGGATTACATGATCCCCGCCGCCTTCGTCGTGCTCGACGTGCTGCCGCTTACGCCGAGCGGCAAGCTCGATCGCAACGCCCTGCCTGCTCCCGACCAGCAACCCGCCACCGCATACACGCCACCGCGAACGGCGACGGAGAAGCTGCTTGCCGGCCTCTGGGCCGAGACGTTCGGGCTCGCGCGCGTGAGCATCCATGACAACTTCTTCGAGCTCGGCGGTCACTCGCTGCTGGTGACGCATCTGATCTCGAAGATCCGTGCTGCATTCGATGTCGAGCTGCCGCTTGGTACGCTGTTCGAGGTCTCCACCATCGCCGGGCTCGCCGAACGGCTCGACCAGGCCCAGGCAGCGGCACGACCGGCGCTTCGGCCAGTGCCGCGTCCGGAGGTGATCCCGCTCTCCTTCGCGCAGCAGCGCCTCTGGTTCCTCAACCATCTCGAAGGACAAAGCCCGCGCTATAATCTCACGCTGGCATTGCGCATTCGCGGTCCCCTCGACCACGACGCCCTCGAATCCGCGCTTGCCGATCTGGTCGAGCGCCATGAGAGCCTGCGCACCGTGTTCCCGGAAACCGCGGGCACACCGCGCCAGCTGATCCTCGATGCGGAAATCGCCCGGCCGATCCTCGCGGTGGCGGCAACCACCGAGGCCGAGCTTCCCGAAGCGCTCACCGCGGCCGCGAGCCGCGGCTTCGATCTCGCGGTCGAACCGCCGCTGCGCGTCGACCTGTTCGTGCTGACACCGCAGGACCAGGTTCTGTTGCTGCTGGTTCACCATATTGCCGGCGACGGCGCCTCGCTCGGGCCGCTGGCTCGCGATCTCGCCACCGCCTATGCCGCGCGCAGTGAAGGCAATGCGCCTGCCTTCACGCCGCTGCCGCTGCAATATGCCGACTACACGCTTTGGCAGCACGCGCTGCTCGGCAACGAAGATGATTCCGAAAGTCCGATCGCGCGCCAATTCGCCTATTGGAAGACCGCGCTCCATGGCCTGCCGGAGCAACTCGAATTGCCGGTCGATCATTCGCGGCCGGCGGTTTCCAGCCATCATGGCGATGCTGTCGCCTTCGAGATCTCGCCGGAATTGCACCAACGCCTGCTGATGCTGGCGCGCGAGCAGCAGTGCAGCCTGTTCATGGTGCTGCAGGCCGGCCTCGCCGCGCTGCTCACGCGGCTCGGCGCGGGCACCGATATCCCGATCGGCAGCCCGATCGCGGGGCGAACCGATCATACCCTCGACGAGCTGATCGGATTTTTCGTCAACACCGTGGTGCTGCGCACCGACACCGCCGGAAATCCCAGCTTCCGCGAGTTGGTGGATCGCGTCCGCGCCACCGATCTCGAAGCCTACGCCAATCAGGATTTGCCGTTCGAGCGGCTCGTCGAGGCGATCAACCCGGCACGGTCGCTGAGCCGCCACCCGCTGTTCCAGGTGATGCTGGCGTTCCAGAACGCGGGCTTGCCCACCAGCCTCGACATGCCCCGCCTCAATATTGTCCCGGAGCCGATCAGCAGCGGCGTTGCCAAATTCGACCTCGCCTTGGTCTTGGCCGAGAGTCCCACCGCGCACGGCGTGTCGGCTGGGATCGAAGGCAGGATCGAATACAGCACCGATCTGTTCGAGCGGAAAACCGTCGAAACCATCGTCATGCGTTTGTTGCGCCTGTTCGAATCCGCCACCGCCGCGCCGGATCGGCCGATTGGCACAATCGACATTCTCGATGCGGCGGAGCGGCATCGCGTGCTGGTCGAGTGGAATGACACCACGCACGCCGTACCGCCAACGACATTGCCGGCGCTGATCGAAGCTCAGGTCGCGCGACACGGTGACGCCGCCGCCGTGATCTGCGAGGATACCACCCTCAGCTACGCCGCCCTCAACGCCCGCGCCAACCGGCTCGCGCATCTTTTGATCGCGCAAGGCGCCGGCCCCGAGCAGATCGTCGCCCTTGCTTTGCCGCGCTCGGCCGATCTGATCGTCGGCCTGCTCGCCATCGCCAAGAGCGGCGCCGCCTATCTGCCGCTCGACCCGGATTATCCCGTCGACCGCCTCGCCTTCATGCTCGGCGACGCCAGGCCGGTATGCCTTGTGACCAGCAACGCCATCGCCCAGCGCCTGCCCGAGACCGCGCCGCGTCTTGTGTTGGATCATCCCGACACCGCCGGCATCCTCGCCCGCCAGCCCGACAGCAACCCGCGCGACCAGGACCGCAGCGCACCGCTCACCCCGCTCCACTCCGCCTACGTCATCTACACATCCGGCTCAACCGGAACGCCGAAAGCTGTCGTCGTCTCGCATATCGGCATCACCAGCCTCGCCGGTGCCCAGATCAAGCGGCTCGGCATCACATCCCACTCGCGCGTTCTGCAATTCTCCTCGTCGAGCTTCGACGCTTCGATCATGGAAGTGCTGATGGCGTTCCCCGCTGGAGCCGCCCTGGTCGTCCCGCAAGCCGGCCTGATTGCCGGCGAGCTCCTTGCCGACACACTGATCCGGCACGCCGTCAGCCATGCGCTGATTCCGCCGGCGGTTCTCGCCGGCATGTCGACCGAGCGGCTCGAGCAATTCCGCACTTTGATCGTCGGCGGCGATGCCTGTCCGCCCGATCTGGTGGCGCGCTGGTCGGAAGGGCGGCGGATGGTCAACGCCTATGGACCAACCGAAACCACGATCTGCGCCACAATGAGCATGCCGCTCTCCGGCGCGGCGGATCCGTCGATCGGGCGTCCGATCTGGAACACGCGGGTCTATGTACTGGATGATGGCTTGCAGCCGGTGCCGGTCGGAGTGGCGGGCGAACTCTATATCGCCGGCAGCGGTCTGGCGCGCGGCTACCTCAACCGCCCGGGCCTGACCGCCGAACGTTTCGTCG
>DASWSO010000087.1:0-2233 GCA_036402635.1 Xanthobacteraceae bacterium | reverse complement strand
ATCGCGATCGGGCTCTGGCACGTGCTCACCACGGTGCCGATCTTTGGCGTCAAGCTGCTGCCACCGTTCTTCTTCTCCACGCCGGCCGACGTCGGCGGGCGGATCGTCAAATGGTTCTGGGAAGGCAGCATCTGGCGCCATCTCGGCATCACCCTGACCGAGGCGATGCTGGCCTTCGTGATCGGCTCGGTGGGCGGCGTGCTGGTCGGCTTCTGGTTCGCCCGCAAGCCGCTGGTCGCGGCCGTGTTCGACCCCTACGTCAAGATGATGAACGCGCTGCCGCGCGTGGTGCTGGCGCCGATCTTCGCGCTCTGGCTCGGGCTCGGCATCTGGTCGAAGGTGGCGCTCGGCGTCACGCTGGTTTTCTTCATCGTGTTCTTCAACGTCTACCAAGGGGTCAAGGAAGTCAGCCTGACGGTGCTCTCCAATGCCCGGATGCTGGGCATGAACGAGCGCCAGCTGATGCGCAACGTCTACTGGCCGTCGGCGCTATCGTGGATGTTCTCCTCCCTGCACACGTCCGTGGGCTTTGCGGTGGTCGGCGCGGTGGTCGGCGAATACCTCGGCTCCGCGGCCGGGCTGGGCTACCTGATCCAGCAGGCCGAGGGCGTGTTCGACGTGGCCGGCGTGTTCGCCGGCATGGTGGTTCTGGCGGCCTTCGTGATCCTCATCGACCTGGTGGTCACCGCGATCGAGAACCGCCTGCTGGTCTGGCGCCCGGCTGCGGCCGACACGCGGACGTGATAAAGAGCCCGGCAAGGGCTCGAAAAAACCGAGAGGAGACGCGAATGAAATTGTTTGCAACGGTAGCCGCCGTGGCGGTTGCGGCCAGCATAGCGCTGACCGGCACTGCCTCGGCGCAGGCGCCGGAAAAGAGCTCGCTGACGCTCGGGGTCGGCGGCAAGGGCCTGCTCTATTACCTGCCGCTGACGCTGGCCGAGCGGCTTGGCTATTTCAAGGAGCAGGGGCTCGACGTCACCATCACCGACTTCGGCGGCGGTGCCAAATCGTTGCAGTCGCTGATCGGCGGCTCCGCCGACGTGGTCACCGGCGCCTATGAGCACACCATCCGCATGCAGATGAAGGGCCAGCCGATCGTTGCCGTCACCGAGCTTGGCCGCTTCCCCGGGATCGTGCTGGCGGTGAAGAAGGACAAGGCCGCGCAGGTGAAGTCCTTCAAGGACCTCAAGGGCTTCAAGATCGGCGTTACCGCGCCCGGCTCCTCCACCAACTTCTTCGCCAATGCGCTGATCGCCAAGGACGGGCTGAAGCCGACCGACGTGTCGATCATCGGCGTCGGCGCCGGGCCGAGCGCGGTCGCCGCCATGAAGAAGGGCGACATCGACGCGATCTCCAACCTCGATCCGGTGATCACCAAGCTGGAGCAGGACGGCGACATCGTCATCCTCGCCGACAGCCGCAAGGAAGAGGACAACGTCAAGCTTCTTGGCGGCAACAATCCGGCAGCGGTGGTCTACTTCAAGGCCGACTTCATCGAGAAGAACCCCAACACCGTGCAGCGCGTCGTCAACGCGTTCCACAAGACGCTGAAGTGGCTGGAGAAGGCGACCCCGCAGCAGATCGCCGACACGGTGCCGCCGGAATATCACCTCGGCGACCGCGCCGTTTACATCAAGGCGGTGGAAGCGTCGAAGCCGATGTACTCGAAGGACGGCGTGATCCCGCAGGCCGGCATGAAGAACGCGCTCGACATGCTGCTGCAGTTCGACGAGGAGCTCAAAGGCGCCAACGTCGACCTGTCGAAGACCTTCGACGACCGCTTCATCAAGAAGGCGGCGGCCGGAAGCTGAGCCGGCAAGCCGGTCCGTCATCCTGAGGTGCTCCGCGCGACAGCGCCGAGCCTCGAAGGACGGCGTGGGCCATCAGCTGACGCGGCGCCCCGGAATGATGGCGTGAGGGTGTGTCCATGACTCCAAAGGTCTCCGGCGGCTGCGCCTGCGGTGCGGTCCGCTACGAAGCCACCGCCGAGCCGGTGTTCATGCTCAACTGCCACTGCCGCGACTGCCAGCGGGCGAGCGGGGGCAGCTTTGCGGCCATCGCGGTGCTCCCGGGAGAGGCCGTCAAGGTGACGGGCGAGCCGCGCTACCACGCCGTCACCGGCGGCAGCGGCCATCAGGTCGAGCGCGGGTTCTGCCCCACCTGCGGCAGCCCGGTCGCCATCAAGCTTGCCCGCATGCCCGACATTTTCGGCGTGCATGCCGCGAGCCTCGAC
>DASWSO010000086.1:0-5122 GCA_036402635.1 Xanthobacteraceae bacterium | reverse complement strand
GGGAAGGGGGTGCCGGAGGCGCTGCGGGCGGTGCTGGGCGTGGTCGATGGCCAAGCCGCCGGCGAAAACGAGGCTGTGGCAGAGGCGTGGCGGCCCTGAGCTGATTGGCGCCCGTAGCGTTGCGGTGATATGCTAGCAAATTCCGTACGGAGCTAGCATCATGCCTCGGCAACTGAACATCCGGAGCGACGAAGCCTACGAACTCGCGCATCGCGTCGCGCGGCAGAGCGGCAAAAGCGTCACCGAAGTGGTCACGCAGGCTTTGCGTCAGGTGCATGGCCCGCTACCGCCGGAGGTCTCGCCGCAAGACGCGGCTGAGACCTATCGTATGCTCATGGAACTCGCGAGCCAGGGCGGTGAGCGAAAGAAACCGGGCGCGACATCCGATCATACTGACATGTACGACGAACACGGCTTGCCGAAATGATGGCGGTCGACAGTTCCGCACTGGTCGCCATAGCGCTTGATGAAAAAGAAGCCTCCGAGTTCAGCGCCATCATGTCCGAACAGCGATGCTATTTAGGTTGGCCCACGTTGCTCGAAACGTATTTGGCGCTACACCGCCGCGTCGACCAGCTTTTCGCCGGCGCCTTCGTACAATCGCTCACGGGGCGTTCGGGAATCCAGCCTGTCGCATTCGACGCCGATCTGTTCGAGATCGCGCGCACTGCCTTTACGCGCTATGGCAAAGGACGACACGCGGCGGGATTGAATTTCGGCGACTGCATGGCGTACGCGGTTGCGAAGGCGACCGACGTGCCGCTGTTGTTCAAGGGCGACCATTTTCGCCTGACCGATATCCGCGCAGCGGTATGATGAAAGCACCTTCACTCACCGAATTCCGTCGCATCGTCATCAAGGTCGGATCGTCCCTGCTGGTCGACCGGGCCGAGGGCTGCGTCAAGGAGGCATGGCTCGCCTCGCTCGCTGCCGATCTGGCCGACCTGCACCGCGAGGGCAGGAGCGTGATCGTCGTGTCGTCCGGCGCGATCGCGCTGGCGCGCGCGGTGCTGAAACTCGGCTCCGGCGCGCTCAAGCTGGACGAGAGCCAGGCCGCCGCCGCGGTCGGGCAGATCGCGCTCGCCCGCACCTGGGCGGAGGCGCTCGGCCGCCACGGCATCACCGCCGGACAGGTGCTGGTGACGCTCGGCGACACCGAGGAGCGGCGGCGCTACCTGAATGCGCGCGCCACCATCGGCAAGCTGCTGGACTGGCGCGCCGTGCCGGTGATCAACGAGAACGACACCGTCGCCACCACCGAAATCCGCTATGGGGACAACGACCGGCTGGCCGCGCGGGTCGCCACCATGATCAGTGCCGACCTGGTCGTGCTGCTCTCCGACGTGGACGGGCTCTACGACGCGCCGCCAAGCCACGGACCCGACGCCAAGCTCGTGCCGCTGGTGGAGCGCATCACGCCCGAGGTCGAGGCGATGGCCGGGACCGCAGCCTCGGAATTCTCCCGCGGCGGCATGCAGACCAAGCTCGAGGCAGCCAAGATCGCCACCACGGCCGGCACGCATCTGGTGATCGCTTCCGGCACCATCGAGCATCCGCTGCGCGCGATCGCCGGGGGTGGCCGCTGCACCTGGTTCCTCACGCCGGCGAACCCCGTCACCGCGCGCAAGAAGTGGATCGCCGGCTCGCTGGAGCCGAAGGGCACGCTCACGATCGACGCCGGAGCCGTGGCGGCGCTGCGGCGCGGAAAAAGCCTGCTGCCGGCCGGCGTGATCCGGGTGGACGGCGGCTTCTCGCGGGGCGATGCGGTGGTGCTGCGTGGCCCGGACACTGCGGAGATCGGCCGCGGGCTGGTTGCCTTCGACGCGGACGATGCAGAAAAGATCCGGGGCCAGTCGTCGAGCGAGATCGCCCACATCCTCGGCTTCGGCGGTCGTTCCGAGATGATCCACCGCGACGACCTCGTCCTCGGACGCGAATGATCGCATGACCCCGACCACCGGACATGCCGCGCCGGCAGCTGCGGAAGAGACCCGGGTCATCGGGCTGGTCAGCGCCGCGCACCTGGTCAGCCACTACTACATCCTCCTGCTGGCGCCGCTGTTCGTGCTGATCCGCGACGACTTCGGCGTCAGCTATACCGAGCTTGGGCTGGCGCTCGCGGCCTTCAACGCCGTGACCATGGTTGTGCAGACGCCGGCCGGGTTCCTGGTCGACCGGGTGAGCGCGCGTGCGGTGCTCACCGGTGGGCTGCTGATCGGGGCGGCGGCGCTGGTGGGCGCGGCGACATTGCCGTCGTTCTGGGCGTTCGTCGCCATGTTCGGCCTGCTCGGGCTCGGCAATAGCGCCTACCATCCGGCCGGTTACGCGCTGTTGTCGCAGCGCGTCTCGCCGGTGCGCATGGGGCGCGCCTATTCGCTGCACACGTTCGCCGGAATGGTCGGCTCGGCGGCGGCGCCTCCGGCGCTTTTTCTGCTGGCGTCGCAGTTCGGCTGGCGCGGCGCTTTCCTTGCTTCCGCGGGGCTCGGCTTCGCGGTCGCGGCCCTGCTGATCGTGTTCGGCGATCCACTGTCGGGCCCGGTCTCTGCGCACGGCAGGAAGGCTGCTGGAGAGGAGGCGGGCAACGGCGCAAGCCTGTTGTTGTCGCCGCCGATCCTCATCAACCTGGCGTTCTTCGCCCTGCTGGCGCTGTTTAGCAACGGCGTGCAGAATTTCTCCGTGGTGGCGCTGCGCGATCTCTACGGAACGCCGCTGCAGGTGAGCAACACGGCGTTATCCGGGTACCTGGCGATGAGCGCTGCGGGTGTGCTGGCCGGCGGTGTGCTGGCCGCCCGCACCAACCGGCACGACCGTGTCGCGATCGCCAGCCTTGTGGTGTTTGCGGCGATCACGCTGCTCATTGCATTCGTCGAGCTGCCGGCGCTGGCGCTCGTCACCCTGACCGGAATTGCCGGGCTCTCCAACGGCGTGATCATGCCGGCACGCGATCTGCTGGTGCGCGCCATTACGCCGCCCGGCGCCTTCGGCAAGGTGTTCGGCTTCGTCACCTCCGGATTCAATATCGGCGGCATCGTGTCGCCGCTGCTGTTCGGCTGGCTGCTCGATCACGGCAATCCGCGCGGCGTGTTCATCGCGGCGGCGCTGTTGAGCCTGATCTGCATCCCGACGGTCACGCTGACGGTCGCGCGCATGCGGGCGCGTTAGCGCCGTCCGGACGGTTGCTTCGCCGCGCGTTTCCGCTGCAGCAGGTCGAGCAGGCGCAAGCCATCGATCGGGGCCGCGCTCTTCTGGTCGTTGTCGAAGAAGCACCAGACGTCGCGGCCTTGCCGCCGCCAGCCCTTGATGTCGCGTGCCCAGCTCTGCAGCGTCTCGTCCGGATAGTGGCTGTGGTAGCGCCCGGTCGGTCCGTGGCCGCGCACGTAGACGAACGACGCGGTCGCGACCCACGGCGAGGGCGCGGCCGCATGATCCGACAGGCACAGCGACATGTCGTGGTCGCGCAGCAGATCCAGGATCGCGTCGTCGTACCAGCTCGGGTGGCGGAATTCGAACGTGTACTGGCGACGTTTCGGTAGCATCTTGATGAAGCCGGCCAGCCGTTCGCGGTTGACCTGCATCTGCGGCGGTAGCTGAAAGAGCACCGGCCCGCACTTTTTACCGAGCAGCTCGATCCGGCCTTCCATCAGCTCGATGCTGTTGTCGCAGCGCTCGGTCAGCCGCTTCCAGTGGGTAATGAACTTCGACGCCTTCCAGGCGAAGCGGAAATCGTCCGGCGTCCGCTCAGCCCAGCCGCGCACCGCTTCCACTGTCGGGGTGCGGTAGAACGGCGCGTTCAGCTCGGTCGCATTGAACCGCGTGGCATAGAAGGCGAGGTGGTCCTTCACCTTCACGTCGGGCGGAAAGAATGGTCCGCGCCACGACGGATAGCTCCAACCCGAGGTGCCGATGCGCAGCTCGGTCATGGCATCTGGCTAGTCCAGGCCCGCGATAGCGCGGGCGAAGTCGCGCGCCGCAAACGGCGCCAGATCGTCGACGCTCTCGCCGACGCCGATGAAATGCACCGGCAGCCGGAATCGCTCGGCGATCGCGACAAGAATGCCGCCGCGCGCGGTGCCGTCGAGCTTGGTCATCACCAGGCCGGTGACGCCGGCAGTCGCGCGGAACGCCTCGACCTGCGACAGCGCGTTCTGGCCGACGGTGGCGTCTAGCACCAGCAGCACGGAGTGAGGCGCCGCAGCGTCGACCTTCTTCATCACGCGGACGATCTTTTCCAGCTCCTCCATCAGCACGGCTTTGTTCTGCAGTCGCCCGGCAGTGTCGACAATCAGCACGTCGGTGCCCTGCGCCTTGGCGGCGGTCAGCGCGTCATAGGCGAGGCCGGCGGCGTCGGAGCCCGGGTTGCGCGCGATCACCGGTGCGCCGGTGCGCTCGCCCCAGATCTTGATCTGATCGATCGCGGCTGCCCGGAACGTGTCGCCGGCCGCCAGCATGACCTTGCGTCCCTCGTCACGGAATTTTGCCGCGAGCTTGCCGATCGTGGTGGTCTTGCCGGAGCCGTTGACGCCGATCACCAGGATGACGAACGGCCTCGCCTGCCCGTCCAGCCGCAGCGGCTGCGCCACCGGCGCCAGCGACTTCTCGACTTCGGCGGCGAGGATGCGCTTTACCTCCTCGGGCTCGATCGCCTTGTCGTAGCGGCCCTGGCCGACCGCGGCCGCGATCCGCGCCGCGGCGTCGACACCGAGGTCTGCGCGCAGCAGCGCGTCCTCGATCTCCTCCAGCATGGCGGCGTCGAGCTTGCGCTTGACCACGAGGTCGGTGATCGCGGTGCTGAGCGTCGAAGACGTGCGCTTGAGCCCGTCGCTCAGCCGCCGCCACCAGCTCGTTTTTGCAGGAGGGTCTTCTAAGCTCACGTCCACGGCTCCGTACGCGCCCGGTTTTCACCTCGCATCAGCGGAGCCCGGTAGGCAAGCGGACAATGCCGGCGCCGCTCGCGGGCGGGCGCCGGGTTCGCCCCTTAATCGCCCGCCTTGCCGCCCGGATCGTGCGAGTGGTGGCTGTCGGGTTCGCCGCCGCCGCCGGAGACGCCGGAGTGGCGGGTGCTCTTGGTCACCTCAGGCGGCGGCTTGCGCGGCTTCGAAGCGTTCGGGTGCTTGCGGTTTTC
>DASWSO010000085.1:0-4863 GCA_036402635.1 Xanthobacteraceae bacterium | reverse complement strand
GACCAGAAATACTGGCTGCCGATCGTGTTGGTGCTGGTGCTCGCGGCCGGCCTCGAGCTGTTCCAGCGGCGCACCATGATGGGCAAGCTGTTTCAGGCGACCTCCGAGGACGCCTTCGCGGCGCGCGCCCGCGGCATTGCCACCGACCGCGTGCGGCTGTTCTCCTATATGCTCGCCGGTGCCATCGGCGGCCTCACCGGGTTCGCCGCCGGTCAGCTCACCTTCGCGTATTTCGCGCTCGGGCTGACGCTGACGCTCAACGGCTTCATCGCCATCGCGGTCGGCGGTCTCGGCAGCAATCTCGGCGCACTGGTGGGCGGCGCGGCGCTGGGGCTGTTCAGTGCCGCCGCCACCTACTTCTTCGGTGGCGAATATCAGCAGACCATCGCGGTGGGGCTGCTGATGATCGTTCTTCTGGTGGTGCCGCAGGGCCTGTTCGGATCCAAGAAGGTCCGGCCGGTATGAAGCCGCAGCACCGCTCGCTGGTTCTCCTCGTCGCCGGTGCGGCCCTGCTGGTTACGCTGCCGCTGTGGGCGCGCGATCAATATCAGTTGCATGTCGCCAGCCTGATCGGCTGCTACTGGATCCTGATCGCCGGGCTGAACCTGGTGGTCGGGTTTGCCGGCCAATTGTCCATCGGGCATGTCGGCCTGCTGGCGATCGGCGCCTACGGCTTTGCCGTGGTGTCCGGCAAATGGGGCCTCGACCCGCACCTCACGCTGCTGGTCTCCGGCGCGCTCGGCGGCATTTGCGGACTGCTGCTCGGCATTCCGTCGCTGCGTCTGCCGGGGTTCTACTTCGCGATGGCGACGCTCGCCTTCTCGCTGATCGTATCGGAACTGTCGCTCGCCCAGGGCGAGATCACCGGCGGCGGCATCGGCCTGACGGTGCCGGGCTTCGCCGCGCCGTTCGACACGCCGGCGGGATTCTACTTCCTGGTCCTGCTGGTGGCCGCGTTCGTGACCTGGCTCACCTGGAACGTGGTGCGGTTCATGTGGGGCCGCGCGCTGATCGCCATCCGCGACAGCGAGGTGGCGGCCGCGGCGCTCGGCATTCCGATCTACCGGCTGAAGCTGATCGTGTTCGTGTTCAGCGGCATCACGGCCGGCATTGCCGGCGCGCTGTTCGCCTCGCTGCAGACTTACATCACCCCCGACACGTTCGTGTTCGAGACCGGACTGTTCTTTTTCGTCTGCATCATCATCGGGGGGCGCGGCGGCATCCTGGGCCCGTTCATCGGCACAGTGGTGCTGACCGCGCTGCCGGAGATCGTGGCGCCGTTGGCGAAGCTTGGAACCTTCTTCTACGGGCTGCTGCTGTTGGTCGTGGTGCTGCTGGTGCCGGAAGGGATCGGACGGCTGTTCGCGATCGCGGCGGAATGGCTCTCCCCCAAGCAGGAGGCGCATGCGGTGGTGCAGCCGGACCTCGCGCGGCTGGCGCAGGCGGTGAAGTCGGGACGCGAGCCTTGACGGCGCTGCAGGCGAACACGGTCACCAAGCGGTTCGGCGGGCTGGTCGCGCTCGACGCGGTATCGCTCTCGATCGAGCGCGGGGAGATCCACGGACTGATCGGCCCGAACGGCAGCGGCAAGACCACGCTGCTGAATATGTTGTCGGGCTATTACCGCGTCGACGACGGTCAGATCGGCCTCGACGAGGAGGACCTCTCGCAAAAGACCGTGCAGCAGCGGGCTCGGCTTGGCGTCGGCCGCACCTTCCAGACGCCGCGCGTGCTCGGCGCGCTTTCGGTGGTCGATAACGTGATGCTGGGCTGCTGGCGCGACGTGCGATCCAGTTTCGTGGAGACGGCCTTCGCCCTGCCCGGCACCCGGCGCGAGGAGGCCGCCATGCGCCGGCAGGCCGAAGAACTGCTGCACGGCGTCGGTCTTGGATCTGCGCTCGGCCGCCAGGCCTCGCTGCTGGAACATGCCGAACAGCGTTTCCTGGAGATCGCGCGCGCCCTCGCGATGCGGCCGCGCTTCCTGCTGCTGGATGAGCCGGCCGGCGGCCTCACCGAGGCGGAGATCGAGCATCTCGCCGATATCGTGCGCACGTTGCGCGGATGCGGGCTCGGTGTGCTGCTGGTGGAGCATCATACCGACTTCGTTTTCCGCATCTGCGACCGCGTCACCACGCTCGATCGCGGCCGGCTGATCGCGCACGGCGCGCCCGACATCGTGCGCAACGACCCCGAGGTGATCCGTGTCTACCTTGGCGCCTGAGGCGAGCCGCGCCGTCGAGGCACGCACGCTGCTGGACGTGCGCGACCTGCATGTCGCGTATGGCAAGGCCGAGGTCGTGCACGGCGTCTCGTTCTCGATTAGCGCCGGCGAGTTCGTCGTGCTGCTCGGCCGCAACGGCGCCGGCAAGAGCACGATCCTACACGCCGTCTCGGGCCTTATTCCGAAGCGCGGCCAGGTCACGTTCGGCGGCGCCGATCTCACCGCCGCGTCGCCGCGTGCCATCGTGCGCGCCGGCATCGTGCAGGTGCTGGAAGGCCACCGCGTGTTCACCGGGATGTCGGTGGAGGACAATCTGCTGGTCGGCACCTATGCGCGCGCGTCGCATGGTGACCGCTCCAAGCTGGTGCGCATCTATGAACTGTTTCCGGAACTCGCCGAACGTCGGCACCAGTTTGCGTCAAGGCTGAGCGGCGGGCAGCAGCAGATCCTGGCGGTGGCGCAAGGCATCATCGGCGATCCGCGGCTGCTGATCCTGGACGAGCCGTCCGCGGGGCTTGCACCGATCGTGATCGACCGCATCCTCGATGTCGCCACCATGCTGCGCAACGAGGGCGTCGCCATCCTGCTGGTCGAGCAGCTGGTGCAAAAGGCGCTGCGTCATGCCGACCGGGTGTATCTGCTCGACACCGGCCGCATCGCCGGCACCGGCACGGCGGAGCAGCTGCAGGGCACCGACCTGCTGCGCCGCATCTACCTCGGCGGGGCGCCACAGGGAACGGCGTAGCTCATGGCCAAGAAGACCATTCTGGTTGCCGGCGCGCTCGGGCTGATCGGGCGGACGCTGATCGAACATTGCGAAACCCTGCCCGACATCGAGGTGATCGGGATCGGGCGCCGCAAGCCGGATTTTCCGTCGCGTGCGCACTTTGTCTCGGTCGACCTCCTGGACCGGGCCGATTGCGAGCAGAAGCTCTCGTCGCTCTCGGCCATCACCCACATCCTCTATGCCGCCTGGATCCCTGCAGCGACGCGCGGCGAGGAGGTCGCACCCAACCTCGCGATGCTGCGCAACCTGATGGAGACGCTGGAGCCGCGCGCCCAAGCCCTGCGCCACGTCACGCTGCTGCAGGGCGGCAAGGCCTACGGCAGCCATCTCGGCAACTTCATGACGCCGGCGATCGAGACCGACCCGCGCCACATGCCGCCGAATTTCTACTACGACCAGGAGGACTATCTGGCGGCGCTGCAGAAGCGGGCCGGCTGGGCGTGGACGATCTTCCGGCCGACCGTCGTCTACGGTCTGGCCTACGGCAACCCGATGAACATGACCACGGTGATCGCGGTCTATGCGGCGATCTCGAAGGAGCTCGGGCTGCCGCTGCGGTTCCCCGGCTCCGACAAAGCCTACCGCACCCTCTGCCAGGGCGTCGACGCGGACTTGATCGCGCGCGCGATATTATGGGCGGGCGACAGCGAGGCCGCGTGCAACCAGATCTACAACATCACCAACGGCGACCTGTTTCGCTGGTCGCGCATGTGGCCGCGCATCGCCAAGCTGTTCGATCTGGCGCTGGCGGAGCCGCAGCCGATCCCGCTGGTCGAATACATGAGCGCGCACGAGCCGCTGTGGAACGCGATGGTGCGCCGTCACAATCTCCGGCCGATCAGCTACCGCGACGCGGCCGCCTGGCCGTTCGGCGAGTTCATCCTCAAGCGCGAGTTCGATCACGTGCTCGATACGACCAAGCTGCGCGCCCATGGCTTCGACGGGTTCGAGGACACCTACCGGATGTTCGAGCGTCAGATCGTCCGCCTGCGCGAAGATGCCATGATCCCGCAGTGAGCTGCGCACGTCTATGCGGTGGAGTAAATTCGATTTCGAGGTGCTCAAAATTGTGATGGTGTGCCGCCCGCCCGGGCACCACGAGCGCTACGCTAGCCGACCCTTCGGCACTATTCTGGAATGGAAGGGGCCCCGAAGAGATCGGGGAGAGCCAGTCACATGAGCCTGCAGCGCAAGCTCAAGACCGCACTCGACGAGACGCGCCTGTTGATCCTGGGCGCGCAGGTGCTGTTCGGCTTCCAGTTCAACGGCGTGTTCCAGGAAGGTTTTGGCGAGCTTCCCGCCCACGCGCGCATGCTCAGTGCCGGCGCGATGATGCTGATGGCGCTGAGCATCGGCCTGCTCATCGCCCCGTCGATGCAGCACCGGCTGGTGGAGCGGGGCGAGGCGACCAAGCGCATCCACACCGTGACCACGGCATTCGCCGGCGCGGCGCTGCTGCCGCTGGCGCTCAGCTTGGGGCTCGACACTTTCATCGTGTTCGAGCGCATGTTCGGGGCCCGCGCCGGGCTCGCCGCGGGGATCGCTCTGAGTGCGGTCGCGCTTCTGGCATGGTACGGGATCGAGTTGGCTCTCAAGCCCTGGACGCCGCCGATGGTCGAAACGCAGGAACACGGACCGACCCCGCTCTCCGCCAAGATCGAGCAGATGCTCACGGAGGCGCGGCTGATCATCCCGGGTGCGCAGGCGCTGCTCGGGTTCCAGCTCACCGTCACGCTGACGAAGGTGTTCGAGCAGCTGCCGCCGCAGACGAAGGTCGTGCACGCCGCGGCGCTGTGCTGTGTCGCGTTGGCGGTGGTGCTGCTGATGACCCCGGCCGCCATCCACCGCATCTCCT
>DASWSO010000084.1:0-3716 GCA_036402635.1 Xanthobacteraceae bacterium | reverse complement strand
ACAATAGGCGGCGGTCTGCGCATACGCTTCGCCGCCCACGGCGAACAGCGTGACGACGCCGGCAGCGAGGCCGGCGGCCTTCACGAAATTGGACATAGTGAAACTCCTTTGCGCGGTCGGAGGGCGTTTCGACCACCGGATGGGCCGCACCCATGCGTGCCGAGGTTCGAAACACCAGCGAACTGAACCGGATCATGCCACAGCGGCGGCGCGAAGTCTCGACCGAGGCGGCGCATGCTTTGCAAACCGCAAACGCAAACGGCCGGGCGAGCCCGGCCGTCCGCACATCCATAGGCCATCGACTCAGTAGCGATAATGGTCCGGCTTGAAAGGGCCTTCGGGCGGCACGCCGATGTACGCGGACTGGTCGGGACGCAGCTTGGTGAGCTTCACGCCGATCTTGTCCAGGTGCAGCCGCGCGACCTTCTCGTCGAGATGCTTCGGCAGCGTGTACACCTTCTTCTCGTACTTCTTGGCGTTGGTCCACAGCTCGATCTGCGCCAGCGTCTGGTTGGTGAACGATGCCGACATCACGAAGCTCGGGTGTCCCATCGCGTTGCCGAGGTTCACCAGCCGCCCTTCCGACAGCAGGATCATGCGCTTGCCGTTCGGGAACTCGATCTCGTCCACCTGCGGCTTGATATTGACCCACTTGAGGTTCTTCAGCGCCGCAACCTGGATCTCATTGTCGAAGTGGCCAATGTTGCAGACGATGGCGCGATGCTTCATCGCCCGCATGTGCTCGATCGTGATGACGTCCTTGTTGCCGGTCGCGGTGACGAAGATATCGGCGCGGGGCGCCGCGTCCTCCATCGTGGTGACTTCGTAGCCCTCCATGGCGGCCTGCAGCGCGCAGATCGGATCGACCTCGGAGACCAGCACGCGGCAGCCGGCCTGCCGCAGCGAGGCGGCCGAGCCTTTGCCGACATCACCGAAGCCCGCCACCATCGCGACCTTGCCGGCCATCATCACGTCGGTGCCGCGGCGGATGCCGTCGACCAGCGATTCGCGGCAGCCGTAGAGATTGTCGAACTTCGACTTGGTGACGGCGTCGTTGACGTTGATGGCGGGGAACAGCAGGCGGCCTTCCTTCTCCATCTGATAGAGCCGGTGCACGCCGGTCGTGGTCTCTTCCGAGACGCCGCGGATCGCCTTCGCGATCTCGCCGAACCAGCCCTTCGGCTTCTCCTTCAGCGTCGTCTTCAGCAGCGCGAAGAGGATCTCCTCCTCCTCGGAGCCGGGCTTGTCGAGGAACGCCGTATCGCCGCCCTCGGCGCGCACGCCGAGATGCACGAACAGCGTGGCGTCGCCACCGTCATCGAGGATCATGTTGGGCACGCCGCCGTCGCCCCACTCGAACAGCCTGCGGGTGTAGTCCCAGTAATCTGTGAGGCTCTCGCCCTTGATGGCAAATACCGGGACGCCGGCAGCCGCGATGGCGGCCGCGGCGTGGTCCTGCGTCGAATAGATGTTGCAGGAGACCCAGCGGACGTCGGCACCGAGCGCGGTCAGCGTCTCGATCAGCACCGCGGTCTGGATCGTCATGTGCAGCGAGCCGGCGACGCGCGCGCCCTTGAGCGGCTGCGACGGGCCGTATTCCGCGCGGGTCGCCATCAGGCCCGGCATCTCGGTCTCGGCGATCGAGATCTCCTTGCGGCCCCACTCGGCGAGGCCGATATCGCGCACGATGTAATCGCCTTGCGCAGGCGCGGCCTGCTTGGTTGCAGCTTTCATGAATTCCTCGGGAGGTGGAGACGGGCCATCCCGTCGCGTTGCCCAGGCCTATAGCAGCCACCGGACGCCACGGCAATAAGCACATAAAGATGTCTTTATATCGGCCGGGGGCCGCTAATCGTCTTCGCCAAACCGGCTCGCCACCAAGGTGGCCAGCGCGTCGACCGCAGCCGCAGCGTCGGTCCCCGTCGCGGCGACGGTAATCTGGGTGCCGGGGGCGGCCGACAGCATCATCAGGCCCATGATGGAGGTGCCGCCGACCGTCTCGCCGCAGCGCGAGACCTTCACGTCCGCGGAAAACTGTTCGGCCACCTGCACGAACTTGGCGGACGCGCGCGCGTGCAGTCCCTTCTTGTTGACGATGTCGAGTACGCGCACGATCGCATCCGGCGCTGGCGGGTCGCCTTCAGGGCACGGCTCTTCGGCGCTGGCCGGATCGCTCATTTTCCGGCGAGCACGCGGCTCGCGATGGTGATGTACTTGCGTCCGGCTTCCTGCGCCTGCGCAACAACCTCGGACAGCGGGCACACATCGCGCACCTTCGCCAGCTTGATCAGCATGGGCAGATTGATCCCGGCCAGGACCTCCACCTTCGGACGGCCCATCACCGAGATTGCCAGATTGGACGGCGTACCGCCGAACATATCGGTGAGGATGGCGACACCCTCCCCGCTATCCACCCGCTGGACGGCATCGATGATGTCGCGCCGACGCTGTTCGATGTCGTCGTCGGGGCCGATGGTGACGGCCTCGATCTGCTTCTGAGGGCCGACAACATGCTCCAGAGCGGCCTGGAACTCGGTCGCAAGCCGCCCATGCGTAACCAGGACGAGACCGATCATCCAGAACCCCGGCGCGCGCAGCCCTCGTGTGCGCCGCACGAAAGAGCGGTAATCATCATGAACCCAAGGCCTATTGCAAGGGAACTTTCGGAGAATGGTTGCTATGCTGCGTCGCAGCAAGGGTGGCGTCCCGCGGCCCCTGCCGAGCCGGATTGGTACGGATCGCGGCAACCAACATAAGCAGCGGATCAGCGCAAGGCCGCACCGCAAGATGCGGCAAGGTGACGCCCTCCAGAGTTAACGTGCCGGCGGCTGACGGCATCCGCGCCGCATCGTTCTCGGCGAGATCGACCACCCAACCGACCACCGCGGCGGGTTCGTGCGGCAGCTGCCGCAATCCCAAGCCGCGGACCTCTAACAGGCCGGCCAACGCCGATGCGGGCCGGACCAGCAGGCGGCCGTGGACGGCTTCGACGTGGGCGCGGTCGTCGCAAACCAAGCGTGTGAAGGGTAGAATTCCTTGCGTCCCCGCCTGCAGCAGGGCCAGTACGAAGCGCGACTTGCCGGCGCCGGCCGGCCCGCGGACGAGCGCAGCCCGCGCGCCGATCAGCACCGCCGAGGCATGGATCGTGCTCACGATTGGCCCTTTTTACCGGCGCGGACGCATCAGCGTGCCGGCAGCCGCACGGTGAAACGGGCGCCGAGAACGCGCGGCTCGGCGTCCGGACCCGGCGGCGGCGCCGGCGCGGTACGGTTCTCGGCAAAGATGGTCCCGCCGTGGGCCTCGATGATCTGCTTGGAGATCGACAGCCCGAGACCGGAATTCTGCCCGAAACCCTGGTCGGGGCGGTCGGTATAGAAGCGATCGAAAATGCGATCGAGGGCGTCCGGCCGAATGCCGGGACCGTCATCGTCGACGACGATCTCGATCTGGTTGCGCACGCGCCTGCAGGTCACCCGCACAGCACCGCCGGGCGGCGAAAACGAACGGGCATTGGCGATCAGGTTGTCGACCACCTGCCCGAGCCGGGAATCGTGGCCTGCCGCCATAAAGCGGCTGGGCTCGCCCTCGAAAGCGAGCTTAATGCTGACTTCGTTGTGCTTCACCTCGTTGCCGACCGAAACGACGGTGCTCAACAGGCGCGTCAGATCGACCGGCTCGCCGACCTGACGCTGCAGTTCGGCGTCGAGACGGCTTGC
>DASWSO010000083.1:0-2486 GCA_036402635.1 Xanthobacteraceae bacterium | reverse complement strand
GCTCTTTGTCCCACAGCACCGGCACGGTGACGCGGCCGGAATAGTTGGCATCGGCGGCCCGATAGACCTCGTAGAGCTTGCCGGCACCGTTCACCGGGTCGCCGGTCGAGCCCTCGGAGCGGTCGAACGTCCAGCCCTCCTCCGCCATGTGCGGCGACACCACCGACAGCGAGATCGCGTCCTCCAGGCCCTTGAGCTTGCGGAAGATGATGGTGCGATGCGCCCACGGGCAGGCGAGCGAGACGTAAAGGTGATAGCGGCCGGGCGCGGCCGCGAAGCCGCCCTTGCCGGCCGGCCCAGGGCTGCCGTCCGGCGTCACCCAGTTGCGGAAGCGCGAGGCCTGCCGCTGGAACCGGCCGCCCGTCTCCTTGGTGTCGTACCATTGATCGCGCCAGACGCCCTCGACCAGCAGTCCCATCGGTTTTCCTTCCGCCCGCATCGTGTGGGCTGCAAACACATAGGCGCGGCGCCCCGGTTTGACAGGCCCCGGCCCGGCCCGTGGACCTGGCGGCGGCACGGTGCTAAGCGCGACGGGCGTGCCGCCCGTGCACGGCAACGGCCGCCCCCATGAACGATCTCTCCCTCCTCATCCACGCCGAATCCTCCGCCGACGCGCTGCCGATCGAGCGGCTGCACGAGCGCACCTTCGGCCCCGGCCGGTTCGCCCGCACCGCCTTCCGCATCCGCGAGAAGGCCGCGCACCGGCTCGACCTGTCGTTCACGGCGCGGGTCGGCACGCTGCTGGTCGGCTCGGTGCGGCAGACGCCGATCCGCATCGGGCAGACGCCGGCGCTGTTTCTCGGCCCGGTGACGATCGAGCCGCCGTTCCGCGGCCGCGGCATCGGGCAGGTGCTGATCGCGCGCGCGCTCGACGAGGCCCGCCACAAGGGCCACCACCTCGTCGTGCTGGTGGGCGACCAGCCCTATTACGGGCGGCTCGGCTTCAAGCCGATCCCGAAGGGGCGCGCCAGTATGCCGGGACCGGTCGATCCGGGACGCCTGCTGGTGTGCGAGCTCGCCGACGGCGCGTTCGACGACGTGTCCGGCAAGATCCGTCCGGACGAACAGGGTGAAAGCATCTAGGTCGTGTGTGCGTAAAAGGAGATGACGCGAATGAACGGCGCGGAAAGCCTGGTGCGGACGCTGGTCGGCGGCGGGGTCGACGTCTGCTTCGCCAATCCGGGCACTTCGGAGATGCACTTCGTCGCCGCGCTCGACCGGGTCGAGGGCATGCGCTGCATCCTGGCGCTGTTCGAGGGCGTGGTGACGGGCGCCGCCGACGGCTACGCCCGCATGGCGGAGAAGCCGGCCGCGACGCTGCTGCATCTCGGCCCCGGCCTGGCCAACGGGCTCGCCAACCTGCACAACGCGACCAAGGCCTCGACGCCGATCGTCAACATCGTCGGCGACCACGCCACCTATCACCGCGACTACGACTCGCCGCTCACCTCCGACATCGAGACCGCGGCGCGGCCGTTCTCCGGCTGGGTCCGCACCTCGCCGTCGGCGCAGCAGGTGGCGGCCGACGGCGCCGACGCGATCGTGGCGGCGCGCACGCCGCCCGGACAGGTGGCGACGCTGATCCTGCCGGCCGACACCGCCTGGAACGACGGCACCGGCGCTGCCGCCGTGCCGCCCCCGCCGGCGCGCGCGCAGGTGAGCGCCGACGCGGTGCGCGAGGCCGCGCAGGTGCTGCGCTCAGGCGCGCCGGCGCTGCTTCTCCTCACCGGCCCGGCGCTGAGCGAGCGCGGGCTCGAGCTCGCCGGCCGCATCGCCGCCAAGACCGGCGCGAAGCTGCTGGCGCAGACCTTCAACCGCCGCATGGAGCGCGGCGCCGGGCGCGTCGCGATCGAGCGCATCCCGTATCCGGTCGAGCAGGGGCAGGCTGCGCTCGCCGGCCTCAAGCACATCGTGCTGGTCGGCAGTCGCGTGCCGGTGGCGTTCTTCGCCTATCCGGACAAGCCCAGCCTGCTGGCGCCGGAGGGCACGGAGTTCCATACGCTAGCGCGCGCCGACGAGGACCTCGTGCACGCGCTCGAATGGCTGGCGGACGAGCTCGGCGCCTCGAAGCAGCCGATCGAGCCGTCGAAATTCGCGCCGCCGGCGCCGGCGAGCGGCACGATCAACTCGATCAACCTGGCGCAATCGATCGGCGCGCTGATTCCGGAGAACGCCATCGTGGTGGACGAAGGCGTCTCCACCGGCCGCGGCTTCTTCCCGTCGACCCGCAACGCGCATCCGCACACCTGGCTGCAGAATATGGGCGGCTCGATCGGGCTCGGCATGCCGATGGCGACCGGCGCCGCGGTCGCCTGCCCGGACCGCAAGGTTTTGAACCTACAGGCCGACGGCAGCGCGATGTACACGATCCAGTCGCTGTGGACGCAGGCGCGCGAGAACCTGAACGTCACCACGGTGATCTTCAACAACCGGTCCTACGCCATCCTGCGCGGCGAGCTCGCCAATGTCGGCGCGCAGAATGTCGG
>DASWSO010000082.1:0-1716 GCA_036402635.1 Xanthobacteraceae bacterium | reverse complement strand
TGGCCGTAGAGCCGCGCCGTGGCGATCAGGCTCGACTGGATATGGCGCGTGCCCTTCGGCTCGCCGGTCGAGCCGGACGAGTAGAGCCAGAACGCGACCTCGTCGGAGACCGTCGGCGCGGTCCAGACGTCCGCTGCGCCGGACGCGGCGACGCTCTCGAACGCCTGGCACGGGCGGCTGGCGCAGGTTTGCGGCAGCGCGCCGTCGGCGCCGGCGACGATCAGCGTGCGCAGGCCTTCGAGCCGCGCCAGCACCGGCTCGATCAGCGCCAGCAGCGGCGCCGAAACCACGATCGCCTCGGCGCGGCTGTCGGCGAAGATGTAGGCGTACTGCTCGGGCGTCAGCAGCGTGTTGAGCGGGATCGGCACGATGCCGGCCCGGAGCGCGGCCCAGAACGCCACCGGATAGTCGACGGTGTCCAGCATCAGCAGCAGCACGCGGCTTTCGGCGCGCAGGCCGAGTTGCTGCAGCCCGCGGGCGAAGCGGCAGGTGGCCTCCTGCAGCGCGCCGTAGCTGAGGCTGCGCGTCGGATCGATGAAGGCGGCCTTGCCGGCGCGGCCGGCGGCGACGTTGGCGTCGACGAAGTCGGCGGCCGCGTTGTAGGGCCGGCGCTGCGTCAACTCGTCCAGCGAGACGCTCAAAGTCCCCCTCCGTCCCCGCGACCGAACGCCTGGAACAACCGGAACAGGCCGGAACAGCCGCCGAAACCGTGCCGGAACGCGCCGGAACTCCCGGTTGGTCCGGCAGAACAGCCCGTTGGTCCGCCCGCAACAGCCGGTTCCGGCACCGTTCGAAGCCACACTCCGTCCGGCGCGCATTGCCCGCCAAAGTGCCAGCGTGCAATATAATGCAGGATTTTCAAGGGGTGTCGATGGGCCGAAAATCAGGTCCGGAAAACGACCGGAAGCCGGACCCGAAAGCCGAGCAGGTGGTGGTCCTCGACGCCTACCATCCGTTCCTCGACCGGCTGGCGGAACGCGTGCGCACCGCGCGCGCCCGCCGCGGCATGTCGCGCAAGGCGCTGGCGCGCTATGCGCAGATCTCCGAGCGCTATCTGGCGCAGCTCGAGGCCGGCCGCGGCAACATCTCGGTGCTGCTGCTGCGCCGGGTCGCGCGCGCGCTCAGCGTGCCGCTGGCGGAGATCATCGACGACCGGCCGGAGCGGCCGCTGGAGGCGACGCTGCTCAACCAGCTGTTGGAGCGTCTGCCGCTGGAGGACTGGAAAGCCGCGCGCGAGCTTCTGTTGGAACGCTTTGGTCCGCCGTCGGGCGCGGACCGCGACCGCCGCATCGCATTGATCGGGCTGCGCGGCAGCGGCAAGTCGACGCTCGGGCTGCGGCTCGCCGAGCGCCTCGATTTTCCGTTCGTCGATCTCGACCGCGAGATCGAGAAGATCAGCGGCATGCGGCTCACCGAAATGTTCGAGATGTACGGGCAGGAGACTTTCCGCCGCACCGAGCGGGAAGCGCTGGAGGCGACCCTGCAGGCGCATCCGCGCGTGGTGATCGCGACCGGCGGCGGCCTCGTCACCGAGCCCGCAACGTTCGAGCTGCTGCTGTCCTCCTGCGTCAGCGTGTGGGTGCGCGCCAGCCCGGATGAGCACATGCAGCGCGTGATCGCGCAGGGCGACCTGCGCCCGATGGCCGACAATGCCCGCGCCATGGACGATCTGGTCGCCATCCTGCGGAGCCGCGAGGCGCTGTACGCCAAAGCCGA
>DASWSO010000081.1:0-7846 GCA_036402635.1 Xanthobacteraceae bacterium | reverse complement strand
CGCTGTTCCGGCCCGGCGAAATGCCGCTGACCGGCGACATGGCGGCACTGACCACCCGCACGATCGCGGCCGCGTTCAAGATCGGCGTACAGCTATCGGCGCCCTTCATCGTGTTCGGCCTGTTGTTCAATTTCGGCCTGGGCGTGCTGTCGCGGCTGATGCCGCAGATGCAGGTGTTCTTCGTCGGCCTGCCGCTCTCGATCCTCGCCGGCTTCCTTGTGCTGATCGCCGTCGTCGGGACGCTGATGGGGACCTATCTGGGGTACCTCGAAGGCGTGCTCCGCGAACTCGCGCCGCTGCGCTGACCGGAGCAGCCGATGGCGGACGACCAGGACCACGCCGAAAAAACCGAAGACCCGACGCAAAAGCGCCGGGACGATGCACTCAACCGCGGCGACGTGGTCAAGAGCCAGGAGGTCAATACCTGGTTCATGCTGGCCGGCGCCTTGCTGGCGCTCACCGTGTTCGGCACCGGCGCCGCCTCCGCCTTGAGCCGGATGCTGCGCGGCCTGCTCGACAACGCGCATGGGATACGCACCGATCCGGCCAGCCTGATTCGGCTGACCGAGCGGCTCGGCCTCGATACCCTGGCGGCGCTCGCCATCCCGTTCCTGCTGCTGGCGCTGGCGGCGATCGCCGGCAACATGGTGCAGCATCGCCTCGTATGGTCGGCAGAATCGCTGAAGCCGAAGCTCGACCGCATCTCGCCGGCCGCGGGGGCCAAGCGGCTGTTCTCCAAGCTCGCCTGGGTCAATCTTGCCAAGGGCGTGGTCAAGCTGGCCCTGATCGGCAGCCTGTTCGTCTGGCTGCTATGGCCGGAGCGGCGACGGCTCGACGGCATGGTGACGCTCGATCCGGCGGCCACCCTGTCGCTCACCGAGGCGTTCGCGATCAAGCTTCTTGCCGGCGCCGCCGCGGTGCTCGGCATCGTGGCGGCGCTCGACTTCCTCTACCAGTATCGGGTCTGGTTCGGCCGCCAGAGGATGTCGCTGCGCGACCTCAAGGAGGAGTTCAAGCAGACCGAAGGCGACCCTGCCATTAAGGGAAAGCTGCGGCAGCTGCGGCAGGTGCGCATGCGCAAGCGCATGATGGCCGCGGTGCCGAAAGCCTCGGTGATCATCACCAACCCCACCCATTACGCGGTGGCCCTGCAATACGAGCGCGGGATGAACGCGCCGGTCTGCCTGGCCAAGGGTGTGGAGGGGCTCGCGCTCAAGATTCGCGAGGTCGCCAAGGCGCACGGCATTCCAATTGTGGAAAACCCGCCGCTCGCCCGCGCCCTGCACGCGACGGTAGAGATCGACGAAGAGGTTCCGGCCGAGCACTACAAGGCGGTCGCCGAGGTGATCGGCTACGTCATGCGGCTGCGCCGGGCGGTGGGACGATGAACACGCGCTCCACCGCCATGATACACTCGCTATAGACCTCGAATCGGTTTGGTGCCCAACCTATGGCGATGATGCAGAACGTCAGCGAGGCGCATCGGGACAAGCTCGGCGATGCGGGGCCGCGCGCCGGCAGCATCGGGATGGTGCTGGCGGTGGCGCTGGTGCTGGTCAGTGCCGCGGTCGGCCTGCTGTTCATCGGCCGCGCCCACGCCGAGACCTACATCCTATCGCTGCTCGCCGCGCTCGCGGTGATTGGCGTGTTCTCGCTGTTCGCCGGCGCCGCCGGCATCCTGCGTTTGACCGGCTCGAATGCCGGCAACTCGCTCGGCGAGGCGCTCGCGGTCGGCGCCAATGACGGCCTGCTCGTCACCGACACCAACGGCCGGGTCATCTATGCCAATCCGGCTTACCGCCAACTGGTGAATGCGGTCGACGAGCATGACGTGCGCCCGGTCGAACGCGTCTTCGTCGGCGACCCTGACGTTTCGGAAGCCGTGTACCGGCTGGTGAAGGCGGCCCGCGAAGGGCGCCGGCTGCAGGAGGAGGTCCGCACGGCCGGACTGCGCGGCGAACCGGCGCAGTGGCTGCGCATGCGGGTGCGGCCGCTGGCGGAGCAAGGACGCTACGCGCGCTGCACGGTGTGGAGTATCGCCGACGTCACCCGCGACCGCGAGCGGCAGGAAAACATCTTTCAGGAACTGCAGCATGCGATCGACTATCTCGATCACGCGCCGGCGGGGTTCTTCTCGGTCGATGCTGGCGGCAATGTCAGCTACCTCAACGCCACCTTGGCGGCATGGCTCGACTATGATCTCGCGCAGGTGGGCGCCGGCGGCCTCAAGCTCACAGAAATCATTCCGGGAGACGGCGCTGCGCTGCTGACGACGCTTGCTGCGGCGCCGAGCGACGTGAAGACCGAGGTGCTCGACCTCGACCTGAAAACCCGCAGCGGGCGGACGCTGCCGGTGCGGCTCTATCACAAGGTGGCGTTCGGCGCGGACGGCACTCCCGGCGCTTCGCGCACCCTGGTGCTCAATCGTGCCCGCGACGACGGCGACCCGCAACGCGCCGCCGAAGTGCGTTTCATGCGCTTCTTCCACAATGCGCCAATGGCGATCGCGACGGTGGATCGTACCGGCCGCATCGTGCGCGCCAACGCGCCGTTCGCGCGCCTGCACCAGGGGGTGACGAAGAGCGACACGGTTCCGGCGGAAGGCCGCGTGATCTTCGCGGCCGTGGCGGAGCGCGATCGCGCCGCCCTGGAGGCCGCGATCGCCAAGGCCGCGGATGCGCAAGGCGACATCAGCCCGTTCGACGTGGCGTTGGCGGGGCAGGGCAACCGCTCGGCGCGTCTGTTCGTCGCGTCGGTCGAGGAGGATGACAGCGACGGTGAGTCGGCCATCGTCTATGCGGTCGAAACCACCGAGCAGCGGGCGCTCGAGACGCAGTTCGCGCAGTCGCAGAAGATGCAGGCGGTCGGGCAGCTCGCCGGCGGCATCGCGCACGATTTCAACAACGTGCTGTCCGCCATCATGATGGCGACCGACTTCCTGCTCAATGCGCATCGGCCGACCGATCCGTCGTTCCAGGACATCATGCAGATCAAGCAGAACGCCAACCGCGCCGCCAGCCTGGTGCGGCAGCTGTTGGCGTTCTCGCGCCGGCAGACGATGCGGCCGCAGGTGCTCGATCTCGGCGAGGTGCTCGGCGATCTGACCATGTTGTTGCGGCGCCTGATCGGCGAGAAGGTCAACCTTGAGGTTACGCACGCGCGCGACCTCTGGCCGGTGAAGGTCGACCTCTCGCAGCTCGAGCAGGTGATCGTGAACCTCGCGGTGAACGCCCGCGACGCGATGCCGGAAGGCGGCAAGCTGACGGTGCGCCCGGCGAACATCACCGGCGAGGAATGCGCGCGCTTCGGGCACCAGGCGCTGCCGGCCGCGGACTTCGTGCTGATCGAGGTCAGCGACACCGGCACCGGTATGCCTCCCGACATCCTCGACAAGATCTTCGAGCCGTTCTTCTCCACCAAGGAGGTGGGCAAGGGCACCGGGCTCGGCCTGTCGACGGTCTATGGCATCGTCAAGCAGACCGACGGCTTCATTTTCGTCGACTCGGAAGTCGGGCGCGGCACCACGTTCCGCATCTTCCTGCCGCGGCACGCCGCCAGCGAACTCGACCAGCCGATCGCCCCGCCGCTGGTGCCGGCCGAGCAGGCGCCGAAGCCGAACGCCGATCTCACCGGCAGCGGCACCATCCTGCTGGTCGAGGACGAGGAGGGACTGCGCGGCCTCAATGCCCGTGGGCTGGCTTCGCGCGGCTACACGGTGCTGGAAGCCGCCAACGGCGTCGAGGCGCTGCGCATCCTGGAGGAGCGCAGCGGCGAGGTCGACCTCGTGGTTTCCGACGTGGTGATGCCGGAGATGGACGGCCCGACGCTGCTCAAGGAGATGCGCAAGCGCAATCCGGAGCTCAAGATCGTGTTCGTCTCCGGTTACGCGGAGGACGCGTTCGAGAAGAACCTGCCGGAAGGCGGGCAGTTCGCCTTCCTGGCGAAGCCGTTCACCCTCAAGAACCTGGTGGCGGTGGTGAAGGAAACGATCGCCGCCAAAGCGGCCTGAACCGCGCGTCGCGCGGCATCGTGGAAACAAAAAAGCCCCGGAGCAAACGCTCCGGGGCTTTTTGTTCGTTGAAGCTGCGGCGCGTCAGCTGGCCTGCTGGATCGCCGAAAGTATCCACTCGCGGCCGGGGGCGCGGCGGAACGTCCAATGCTCGGTCACTTCCTGCGGCTCGTCGCCGCCCTCGATGACGCGGCCACTGGCGCGGTCCACCTTCTTGTCGACGATGTTGTAGCGCATCGCGACGGTCGCGTAGTCGGTGTCGCCTTCGCGCCAGGCTTCGGCAAGGTCGCCTTGCAGCAGCTTCGTGCCCGACAGCTGCACGGATTCGCCGCGGCTCGCATTGTCGGCGAACTCCTCCGCGGTGTACGACAGCATTTCCGGCGTCAGCAGGTTGCGCAGCGTGTTGAGATCCTCGCGCCCGTAGGCGGCCTGGGTCTCGTTCAGCAGCTGCTCGAAGCGCTCATAGTCCCGCTCGTTGATGCCGATCTGGTCGGACGGACCGGTCGAGGCCGGCTGCTGCGCCGGATGCAGGAACGAGCCGGCGCCCTCGGCCCTGCCGCCTTGCGGCGCCAGGTCCATCTGCAGCGGGCGTCCGCCCTGCGGGCCGGCGCCGGCGAAGGCCGGCTGCTGCTGCTGCTGGCGGCGCTGCCACCACTTCCACAGCATAGTCCCTACGATCGCGATCAGCGCGACCTGGATGACCAAGCCGAGGATCGACGCAAGCCCGCCCAGTCCGCCGGCGAGGCCGCCGCCGAACAGCATCCCCAGCAGGCCGGCGCCGAGGAACCCGGCCGCCAATCCGCCAAGGAAGCCGGGCCGGCTGAAGAAGCCGCCGGGGCTCGCCGACGGAGCGGCAGCGCCGGGGCGGGCAGCCGCCGAGGGCTGGGTCATGGAACGCTCGATCGGACGCGCCGTAGTCGGCGCCGTGCTGGTCGCCGGCGGCGCCGTGTAGGTGCGCGAGCCGCGGCTGCCGGAACTGCTGCCACCGCCGATGCGCGCATCGGCATCGGCGACCACCAGCGCCAGCGCGCAGAGCAGCGCGAGTACGGCGAGCACCGGCTTCAAGGCGAAACGGATCATCAAGACCTCCCAGGCGCCCGAGATTCGGGCGCTGTTGATATTGGGACGGGATGATCGGTTTTTAAGGTCCGGGACGCCACCCGGTGGGGCGCGTCACAACGGCGCACCCGGAGATTGCGGCGCGCGGCTCAGTTGATCGAGCCGCCGGCATCGCAGGGCCGGAAACGGCCGTACCCGTCGTCGAAGTAGCACTGGGTCGGCGAGGCGCCGTACGGCCGGTTCAACGGAGCCGGTTGGTCGAACGCCGCTGCCGGCCGCCTGGCGGGGGTGGGAGCAGACCGGGTCTTGGCCACGGCGCAGGCTTTCGGATTCGCGCCTTTGCCGCACCGCGGCGCCGCCGCCGCATCATCGGACGCCGAAAACGCCCACACGGCGGCGACCGCCAGCGCCACTGCGCACACAATCGTCTTCATGCTGATCCGATCCGAGCGAGCGTCCGAATTTTGCACGGTGGTGCGCCGGCGCGCGCCCGCTAGTATACCATCCGCGCCGCAACACACCGAGCCTGACATGCCATTCAAATGCACCGAACCGGCCGTCCCCACCGTCCAGGAGGACAATGAGACGGTGCGCATCACGCGCTGGGACTTCGCGCCGGGCGCGGCGACCGGCTGGCACCAGCACGGCTGGCCGTACTTCGTCGTGATGCTGACCGACGGCGTTCTGAAGCTGGATAGCGGCAGCACCCAGAGCGACGCCGTGCTGGCCGCCGGTCAATCGTACATGCGGCCGGCCGGGATCGAGCACGACGTGATGAACGGCTCGCCGCATCCGATCGCCTTCATCGAGATCGAGATCAAGCGGCCCGATGCCCTGGTCCAGTTGCAGTGACGTGGGCCGCCTGCGGCAACGCGCCGGCACGCTGATGCGGAGACACGTAGGGGCGTGACCGGGACCGCCGAGCAGCCCGTGCTTCCGCCGGGAGCCAACCGCAGCGACGACCTGCCGCGCGCGGTTTCCTACATGCTGCTGGTCGCCCTCTTCATCCCGCTGTTGAACGCGTCCGCCAAGTTCCTCACCGCCGAGTACCCGGTCATGGAGGTGGTGTGGGCCCGCTACGCCGGCCACTTCCTGTTCATGGTGCTGGTGTTCGCGCCGCGTCTCGGGACGCGGCTGTTCGTGGCGTCGCGTCCGGTGCTGCAGATCGTGCGCTCGCTGCTGCTGTGCATCTCCAGCGTCATCTTCATCTTCGCGCTCAAATACGTCCCGCTCACCACCGCCACCGCCATGAGCTTCACCGGCCCGTTCATGGTGACGGCGCTCGCCCCGGTCCTGCTGGGCGAGCGGGTCGGCTGGGCACGCTGGGCGTTCGTCGCCGTCGGTTTCGCCGGGGCCGTGATCATCCTGCGGCCGGGCAGCGAAGGCATGAACGCGGCGGCGTTCCTGCTGCTCGGCAGCGCGCTCTCCTCGGCGCTCTACCAGATCATGAGCCGCAAGCTCGCCGCCTTCGACCGCGTCGAGGTCTCCATCACCTACACGGCGCTCGCCGGCTTCGTCGTCACCAGCATCCCGCTGCCCTTCATCTGGGTGACGCCGCACTCGCCGCGCGACTGGCTGCTGTTCGCCGGCCTCGGCCTGTTTGGCGGCTTCGGACACTACTTCCTGCAGCGCGCCTTCGAGCTGGCGCCGGCTCCGTTCGTCTCCCCGTTCAACTACCTTGGCCTGGTTGGCGCGGCGCTGCTCAGCGTGGTGGTGTTCGGCCAGTTTCCCGACCTCTGGGTCTGGGTCGGCGCCTTCATCATCGCCGCCAGCGGCATCCTCATGCTGCTCTACGAGCACCGACGGCGTCTGCGCGCCGGGCCGGGCACGACCTGACCGCCATTCTTCCCCGTTTCCGCGAAACGGCCTAGAACTCCGGCGCCACGTCCATCGCCGTCCGGAGCCCGCATGAACGCGCCCGTCCAGATCGTTCCGCCTTACCGCCACACCCCGCTGTTCCCGCTCGGCGAAAGCGCCACCACCTATCGCAAGCTGACCTCGGACGGCGTACGGGTCGAACGCGCCTTCGGCCGCGACGTGCTGGTGGTCGAACCCGAAGCGCTGCGCATGCTGGCCGAGCAGGCCTTCATCGACATCAATCACCTGCTGCGGCCCGGCCATCTGCAGCAGCTGCGCGCCATCCTCGACGATGCGGAATCGACCTCGAACGACAAGTTCGTCGCCTATGACCTCTTGAAGAACGCCAACATCGCCGCCGGCGGCGTGCTGCCGATGTGCCAGGACACCGGCACTGCCATCATCATGGGCAAGAAGGGCCGCGCGGTCTGGACCGAGGGCGACGACGAGGCGGCGCTCGCCGAAGGCGCGCGCGACGCGTACCTGAAGAAGAACCTGCGCTACTCGCAGCTCGCGCCGGTCTCCATGTTCGAGGAGAAGAACACCCGCTCCAACATGCCGGCGCAGGTCGAGATCTATGCCGAGGGCCAGGGAGAAAACGACTCCGCCTACAAACTACTGTTCATCGCCAAAGGCGGCGGCTCCGCCAACAAGAGCTTCCTGTTCCAGGCGACGCCGTCGATCCTGACGCGCGAGCGCATGCTCGCCTTCCTGAAGGAGAAGGTGCTCACGCTCGGCACTGCGGCGTGCCCGCCCTATCACTTAGCGATCGTGATCGGCGGCACCTCGGCCGAGCTCACCATGAAGACCGTGAAGCTCGCCTCCACGCGCTATCTCGACACGCTGCCGACGCAAGGCTCGGAGGACGGGCACGCCTTCCGCGACTTGGAGATGGAGCGCGAGGTGCATGCGATGACGCAG
>DASWSO010000080.1:0-2347 GCA_036402635.1 Xanthobacteraceae bacterium | reverse complement strand
CGGTGCTGATCTCGGAATCCAACGAGGTGCATGTCGCCGACCTGTTGGCGCGCGCCTACCGCATCGAGCGCGGCGCCGTCACGCCGGTGTGACTCGCTGAGGCGGGCGGGCGAGGTGAAGGCGGGCCGGCTGCAGCAGCGTCTGAACGAACTCAAGCCGGAAGGCGGCGGAGCGCGTCTGCCGCAATCATTGTTCCGGCGTGGTCCGGCGTCTGTTCCGGCGTGTTCGGGCGCTTGTTCCGGCGTGTTCCGCCTGTTCTTCCGCTTGGTCGCGCCGTGTTCTGTGGCCCGGAACAACTTTTTCGGCTGGGCTCACGCCGCCGGGGCGAGACCCTCGTGCAGCACCAGCACCCGGTGCGCGAACGCCGCGACCGCCTCCAGGGTCGCGTCCGGCCGGTCGATCTGCGGGGAATGCCCGCAATCTGCCAGCAGCAGCGCCTCGACCGGGCAGTAGGTGTCGGCCTCGGCGAGCGCGAGCTGCGCCGGGGTGCCGTAGCGGTCGTCGGCGCCCTGCACGATCAGCATCGGCACCCGCACATGGGCGAGCGCGTCGTCGATGCGCCAGGCGCGGAAGTCGGGATGCAGCCACGGCTCGCTCCAGCTGCGGAACGCGGTGTCGACATTGTCGCCGTGATAGCGCGCGAGCCGCGCGCGCAGGTCGCCGCGCTCGAACGCCTCCTTGGCGGCGCGGATCGACTGGATCGAGACATCCTCGACGAAGAAGTGCGGCGCCATCAGCGCCAGCCCGCGCACGCGAAAATCCTGGCGGCCGCCGGCATAGATGGTGGCGATGGAAGCGCCGTCGCTGTGCCCCACCAGGATCGCTTTGCGCACACCCGCCTGGTCGAGCAGCGCCGGCAGGTCGCCGAACGCTTCGTCGTGCATGTAGCCGACCGGGCGCGGCAGCGGCACCGGGTCCGACTGGCCGTAGCCGGCGCGGGAATAGGCGAGCACGCCGAAGCCGGTGCGCCGCGCCAGCTGCTGCGGAAAGTCCTTCCACATGCCGACGCAGCCGAGCCCCTCGTGCAGCAGAACCAGCGTCGGGGCGCGCTCCGGCGGCGGCCCGTGCCAGGCCGTCTCGATCCGCCGCCCGTGGATGATGATGTCGCTGCTCACAAACCCGATCCGGTGTCACTCCGGGCGAGCGCACTGAGCGGGACCCGGAATCCATAACAACGGCAAGAGGTTATGGACCGGGTTCGGGCCCGCGGCGCGCCGCAGAATGACGGCAATGGTGACGTTCTCACTCCGCCGCACGGGCATCCTCATCGCGCAGCTTGAAGCGCTGGATCTTGCCGGTGGCGGTTTTCGGCAGCTCGGCGCGCACGTCAATCCAGCGCGGGTATTTCCATAATCCGGCGCGCGCTTTCACGTGCTCCTTGAGCGCATCGAACAGCCGCTCGTCCGGCTCGAAGCCGTTCTTGAGCACGATGAAGGCTTTCGGCTTGGTCAGCCCCTCGTCGTCGTCGCGGCCGATCACCGCGGCTTCCAGCACCGCCTCGTGGGAAACCAGCGCGGCCTCCACCTCGAACGGCGAGACCCAGATGCCGGAGACCTTGAACATATCGTCGGTGCGGCCGCAGTAGGTGTAGTAGCCCTGCGGGTCGCGGGTGTACTTGTCGCCCGTGTAGGTCCATTCGCCCGCGAAGGTGTGGCGGCTCTTGGCGCGCTGGTTCCAGTAGCCGTCGGCGGCCGACGGGCCGCACACGATCAGCTCGCCGACCTCGCCGTCGGCGACCTCGCGTCCGCTCTCGTCGACGATCTTGGCACCGTAGCCGGGCACCGGCTTGCCCGACGTGCCGTAGCGCACGTCCTCCGGGCGGTTGCTGAGGAAGATGTGCAGCATCTCGGTGGAGCCGATGCCGTCCAGAATGTCGGTGCCGGTCACCGCCTTCCAGCGCTCGCCGACGTTCGCCGGCAGCGCCTCGCCGGCCGAGACGCAGGCGCGCAGCCGGTCCGAGCCGGCCCCGCGGCCGATCTCCTTGTGCGCGAGCAGAGCCGCGTAAAGCGTTGGTACGCCGTAGAAAATACTGGGGCGGTACTGGCGCATCACGTCCAGCACCTTGTCCGGTGTCGGCCGCTCTGGCAGCAGCACCGTGGTGGCGCCGACCGACATCGGGAACGACATGCTGTTGCCGAGCCCGTAGGCGAAGAAGATTTTTGCGGCCGAATAGACGAGGTCGTCGGCGCGGATGCCGAGCACGCCCTGGCCGTAGAGCCGCGCCGTGGCGATCAGGCTCGACTGGATATGGCGCGTGCCCTTCGGCTCGCCGGTCGAGCCGGACGAGTAGAGCCAGAACGCGACCTCGTCGGAGACCGTCGGCGCGGTCCAGACGTCCGCTGCGCCG
>DASWSO010000079.1:0-3009 GCA_036402635.1 Xanthobacteraceae bacterium | reverse complement strand
GCCTTTGCCGTCCCGCCGGAGGTGCACGTCCATGCCGTCGGCCTCGTTGACGTTCCGGAGCATCAGGGCGCGCCCGGTGTTGCTCAAGCTGCGCCGGCCGGTGGTCGCGCGCATCGCCACGATCACGGAATGGCCGCTGATCCTGATCGACCTTCACACCGAGGAAGGCATTGTCGGCCGCAGCTACCTGGAGCCCTATACGGTCAAGGCGCTGAAGTACTTGGTGCCGGCGCTGCACGACTTCGGTGAAATCCTCAAGGGCCGGCGGATCGCGCCGACCGAGCTCTACGACCTGGCCCGCAAGTCCCTGCATTTCGTCGGCTACCAGGGGCTCTCCATGATCGCGGTCTCCGGGCTCGACATGGCGGCCTGGGATGCGCTGGCGAAAGCGGCCGGCATGCCGCTATGCGTGCTGCTCGGCGGCTCCGTCGGTCCGGTGCCGGCCTACAACAGCAACGGGCTGTGGCTGCAGGAATCGGCGGCAGTGGCGGCGGAGGCGATCGAACTGCGCGGCGAAGGCGGCTTCGCCGGCCTCAAGCTGCGGCTCGGCCGTACCCGCATGCGCGACGATCTCGCGACCATCGAGGCAGTCCGCAAGGCCGTCGGCGACGACATGCAGTTGATGGTCGACTTCAACCAGGGCCTCCATCTCGGCGAGGCGCTGCAGCGCTGCCACGCCATCGACGATCTCGGCCTGGCCTGGATCGAGGAGCCGATCGTCTACGACAACCTCGACGGCTATGTGCAGCTTGCGGCCGAACTGAAGACTCCAGTCCAGATCGGCGAGAACTTCTACGGCCCGCGCGACCTGCACACGGCGTTGCAGCGCAAGGCCTGCGACTATGTGATGCCGGATTTCATGCGCATCGGCGGCGTCACCGGCTGGCTGCGGGCAGCTGCGATCGCCGGAGCCGCCGGCATACCAATGTCCACACATCTCTATCCGGAGGTCGGCGCCCACATGCTCCGGGTCACCGAAACGGCCCACTGGCTGGAATGGCAGGACTGGGCCGATCCGATCCTGCAGCAGCCGTACGCGGTGAAGGACGGACTGCTGTACATCCCCGATGTTCCCGGCGTCGGCCTGGAATGGAACGAGGACGCTGTGAAGGCCCACCAAGTCGCCTAGTGGGGCGCCTTGCGGAACCGATCCGCGGCAGTCGGCATTGGCTCGGGATGTCCGACCTCACCAGCGCCATCGGCCTCGCGGCCGCTTTCTGCACCACAGTCTCTTACGTCCCGCAGCTGAAGAAGTGCTGGACCACCGGCAAGGCCGGCGATCTCTCGCTCAAGATGTTCCTGATCCTGGCGACCGGCGTCGCGCTCTGGGTCGTCTACGGCGTGATGAAGACGGATTACGTCATCATCCTCGCCAATGCCGTCAGCCTGCTGCTGCTTGGCACCATCCTGTTCTTCAAGCTGCGCGAGCGGTTCGCCGGAAGCGACACCGCGACCCGCGGCACGCAGGCCGCGGGCTAAGGCGGCGGACTTACCCCGCCTTGTCGAGCTGGCCGGCCTTGAGGTCGGCGATCTGCGCCATCGCGCGGTTCGAGAGCGGCAGGCTGACCGGCTCGTGGATCGCAGCCGAGAGATCGGCGGCGGTGTAGGTCTCCATCACCATGCGGGCGTGCTCGGGCGCCACCATCGGCGGCCGGTCGAGGATGCAGGCCTCCAGGAAGTGCAGCGTCTCCGGCCCCATCTGGCCGGCGAACACCTCGTTCACCTGCTCGCCCGGCATCGTCGACATCGGGAATACGGTGCCGTCCCGCACCGTGCTGAGCCAGTTGTCGCGCTGGGTGTCGTCGAGGATCAGCGCGCCCTCGGTGCCGGTGATCTCGATCCAGGTGGCGCAGTAATTGGGATAGTTGGGCGGCAGGTTCCAGCCGCCTCCGATCGCGACCAGCACGCCGTTGTCCATCGTGACGGTCGACCACATCACGTCGTGCGAGCCGTTGACCGGCTGCATGTATCCATAGGCCCCCTGCGAATAGACGCGGATCGGCTTCGCCGGCTCCAGCAGCCAGAACACGAAGTCGAGGTCGTGGGTGGACTCCATCACGGCGGGCGACAGCCGCACCCGCGAGGCGATCTTCTTGCCGAGGCTGCGTGAGAGATGCCGGCTCACCATGATGCTGACCGGCTTGCCCAGCGTACCGTCGCTGACCTTCTTCTTGGCGTATGCAATCTTGGGATTGAAGCGCTGCGAGTAGCCGATGGTGAATTTCAGGTTGCCGCGCTTCGCCAGCGTGATCAGCTCGTCCGCCTCCCAGAACTCCATCGCGATCGGCTTTTCCAGCAGCACGTGCTTGCCGGCGCGCAGGCAGTCGCGCGCGATCGGGAAATGCGTGTGCTCCGGCGTGGTGGAGATATAGACGACCTTAATGTCGTCGTTCTTGATGATGTCCTGGTAGTCGAGCGTGGCGGTCGCCGGATTGGTCAGCGCCTTCACCTCGGCGAGCCGCTCCGGGCGGATCTCACAGATATGCAGCTTCTTCACCAGTGCCGAGCGCGACAGCGTCTCGGAGCGAATGCCGCCGCACCAGCCGGTGCCGATGACTGCGACTTCAAGCGGACCTACAGACATTTCCTGATGACTCCCGGCGGGCGACCCCGTACTGCACGGGTCCGCACGCATAGCGGAACTGGAGGCTCCGAGTCCATGGCATCCGACGCATGGCGCGCACGACCGGACGTTGACCCGCAACGCGGGAAATGTTGCCATGGTTACAAATACAAGAGGGGGGAACGCCATGACCGCTTTGCAACCTTGCGCCCGCAAGGCTGATCGGGATTCTGCAAGCGTCGCGCCGTCCATGCCGCTCAGCTGACTGCTTCCGCCGTGGATGCAGCGCTCGCGCCAGAACTGCGCAGGCCGATCGCCGCGGCCGCGCCGCTGCTCTCGGTGCGCGACCTCACGATCCGCTTCGGCGGCATCGTCGCCTTGGACAAGGTCTCGTTCGACCTACGGGAGGGCCAAATCCTCGGCCTGATCGGCCCGAACGGGGCCGG
>DASWSO010000078.1:0-5678 GCA_036402635.1 Xanthobacteraceae bacterium | reverse complement strand
AGCGGCCGCTGCGCGGTGGCGGCCTCGACCAGTGGAAACAGCCGGCGGCGATGCTCGAAGCGCACGCCTTCGTCATGCGCGAAGGTCACGCCGAGCTCCTGCTCGATCGCGGCGACCGCCTCGGTCAGGCCAAGCGCCTTCAGCAGCCCGCTCCACTGCCGCTGCGAGATCGCGACGATCATCACCCGCTGGCCGTCGCGGGTGAGGAAATCGCGGCCGAAGGCACCGAACAGCTCGTTGCCCATGCGCGGCCGGTCGGCCCCGGAGACGGTCACCTCGCCGATCTGGCCGAGATGGCCGATCGCCGCCATGGCGATATCGCCGAGCGGCAGCCGCACCTCTTGGCCCTGGCCGGTGATGCGGCGGTGGCGCTCGGCGGCGAGCAGCGCATAAGCCGCGGAGGCGCCGGTGAGCAGGTCCCAGGCCGGCAGCACGTGGTTTACCGGCTCGGTCTCGTCAGCCGGGCCGGTCATGGCCGGGATGCCGATGGCCGAATTGATCGTGTAGTCGACCGCGGTGGTGCCGTCCGGCCAGCCCATCACCCGCACGGTGATCATGTCGGGGCGCAGCGCCGCCAGCCGCGCGTGCGAGAGAAATCCCTCGACCGGATAATTGGTCACGAAAATCCCGGCATTCTCGCCCGGCGCGGTGGCGATGCGCTGGGCGAGCTCGCGGCCTTGCGGCCGGCTCAGGTCGATGGCGACCGATTTCTTGCCCTTGTTCAGCCCCTCCCAGTAGAAGCTCGCCCCGCCTTCGGACAGCGGCCACCGCCTGAAATCCGGTCCGCCGCCGATCATGTCGAAGCGGATCACCTCGGCGCCGAGCTGCAGCAGATGCAGGCAGCATGACGGCGCCGCGATGAAGGAGGCGCCTTCGACGATACGCAGTCCCTTGAGCAGGTCGTACAAGGCGCATTCTCCGTGTGGGCGCCGGCCCGAGGCCTCTTCAGAACCTTTCGGGCCCTGTCGTATACTAATACATGGCGAGCCCTGCGCACGGCACCCAGGGCGATCGCCTGCTGGACCCGGAGCGCTCTCGGGCGCCGGATTGCGACTGGTTGGATGACGCGGGCCTTTGGCCTGCTTGCGAGGGACTGATGCACCGGATTGATCGCCTGAAGCGGGTCGGGCTCGTGGCCGTTTTCGCCGGCGTCGCGGCATTCTCGGCGCGCGCCAATGACAGTTCGGTCGAGCTGGGGGTCGGCGGGCTGAAGTTCACCCAGACCGCCGACGTGTCGATGGAGTCCGAAGACCTGACGATCACGCCCGAGACCGTCACGGTGAAATACAAGTTCCTCAACACCAGCCAGAAGCCGGTGACGCTGACGATCGGCTTCCCGCTGCCGGATATCGATCTCGGCGACACCGACGTGAACTACGCCTTCCCGATCGGCGACCCGATCAACTTCATGGGCTTCCAGACCCGGATCGACGGCAAGCCGGTGAAGTTCGACATCGTGCAGAAGGCCGTGCTCGCCAATAAGGATGTCACCGAGGCCGTGAAGGCGGCCGGGCTGCTGCTGCTGCCGATCGGCTCGCAGCAGAACGGCATCTCGGCGCTGACCCAGGAAGCGCGCGAGAAGCTGCTCAACGACGGCCTGATCGTCGCCAACGGAACCGACCAGAACGGGCAGCCGATCTACGCCGGCACTTGGATGGTGAAGACTTCCGTGGTGCGCCGGCAGACATTCCCGCCCAACGTGCCGGTCAATGTCGAGCATCGCTACCGCACCAGCCTCGGTGTGACCTTCGATACGGTGCTGCGCAAGCCGATCCGCGAAAGCGAGGGCATGAAGGCCGAGTTCCAGCGCTACAAGACCGAGTACTGCATCCCGGAAGACCTGCTCAAGAGCATCGACAAGGCCGCCGGCGCGACCGAGGCCAACACCGCCAAACTGCAGGAGCGGCGCATCAGCTACATCCTGTCGACCGGCGCCAACTGGGCCGGGCCGATCAAGGATTTCCGGCTGGTGGTGGACAAGGGACGGGCCGACCGCCTGGTCAGCTTCTGCGGCGAGGGGATCAAGAAAATTTCCGCGACCGCGTTCGAGATGCGGGCGCAGAATTTCACGCCGACCAAGGACCTGAAAATCCTGCTGATCGCGCGCGCCGAGTAGCGCGTCGGGCTGGTGCGGTGACGCCCATCCTCACGGCGGAAGTCGGCGGCGCGCGGCTCGAGATCGTGGTCGCCGACATCACCACGCTCGACGTCGATGCGATCGTCAATGCGGCCAACAAGACGCTGCTGGGCGGTGGCGGGGTCGACGGGGCGATCCACCGTGCCGCGGGCCCGCAACTGCTCGCGGAATGCCGCACGCTCGGCGGCTGCGACACCGGCTCCGCCAAGATCACGCGCGGCTACGGCTTGCCGGCGCGGCACGTCATCCATGCGGTCGGCCCGGTATGGGGCGGCGGCAAGGAAGAGAAGGACCGGCTGCTGGCGTCCTGCTACCGCAGGGCGCTCGTGCTGGCGCAGGAACACGGACTGACGTCGATCGCATTCCCGGCGATCTCCACCGGCATCTATGCGTTCCCGGCGGACCGCGCCGCCCGCATCGCGGTTGGTACCGTCACGGCGGAACTCGCTGCAGGGTCACACGGCATCCGGCGTGTGATCTTCTGCTGCTTCTCGGGCGCGTCGGCGCAGCACCACGCCGACGCTTTCGCGGATCTCGGCCTGGTGTGACCGTTATTCCGCCGGCTGCAGCATGTGGGCCGCGACCACGGCGCAGCCGAGCAGGCCGGGCTGTTCCAGCGTGATCAGCGTGGTCGGAATCGCGCGCAGCAAGTGCTGGTACGGCGGATGTGCCTCGAATGCCTGGCGGAAAGCCTCGGCACCGAGCAGCTGCTGGATACGTTGCGCGACGCCGCCGGCAATGTAGATGCCGCCGGTCGCCTTGAAGGTGAGCGCGACGTCGCCGGCGAAGCGGCCGAGCAGCCGCACGAACAGGTCCACGGTCGCGCAGGCCGGACCCTGCCCGTCGCGCGCGCATTTCGCGATCACCTCGGCGGTCAGCGGCTCGCCCGGGCCGTGCAGCGCGCGATGGAGCCGCTCCAGCCCGGGACCTGACAGCACCGTCTCGGCCGAGACGCTGCCGCACTCCCGGCGCAGCCGCGCGAATACCGGCTCCTCCTCGTCACAGCAGGGACCGAACAGCACGTGGCCGCCTTCGGTCGCCACCACGTGCCACCCGGACACGGTCGGGACCAGCGCTGCGACGCCGAGCCCGGTGCCGGGCCCGAACACCACCTTGGCGCCGTGCGCATCCGCGGCGGTGGGTCCGAGCGTGCGCACGTCGCCGTCGCCGACAAGCTCCAGACTCCAGGCGACGGCCTCGAAATCGTTGATCGCGCGCACGGAGGACAGCCCGAAACGGGACGCCAAGTCGCCGAGCTTGAAGCGCCAGTCGCGGTTGGTGAGCGCAATCGCGTCGCCGTCGATCGGGCCGGCGATGCCGAGCACGGCCGCCGTGGGACGCACTTTCGAAAGCTCGAGGTAGCGCGCGATCCCGCCGTCCACCCCGGAAACCGTGTCGTTGGCGAGCGTGACCACGCGGTCGGGACGGCCGTCGAGCCCGACGACTGCATAGCGGCTGGTAGTGGCGCCGATATCGGCGATCAGGACGGTGTGCATCGATTGCGGTGTAATCCATATATTGCGTGTCGGCCCGGCCGATCTGGCCGGACCGGACCGAAAAGCAGGGGAAGTGTCGTCAGCCCTTCGGCTTGTCGGAGCCGAGCACTTCGCGGGCGACGCGGAACGAATCGACTGCGGCCGGCACGCCTCCGTAGATCGCGACCTGCATCAAGATTTCGCGGATCTCGTCCTTGGTGACGCCGTTGCGCAGTGCCCCCTGCAGGTGAATCCGCAACTCGTGCGGCCGATTGAGGATGCTCAGCATGGCGATATTGAGCATGCTGCGGGTCTTGCGCGGCAGTTGCTCGCGGCCCCACACGGCGCCCCAGCAGTATTCGGTGACGAGTTCCTGGAACGGCTTGTTGAATTCGTCGGCCGTGCGCATCGAGTTCTGCACGTAGTCCTCGCCCAGCACGGCGGTGCGGACTTCCAGGCCCTTTTCGAATGTCTTCTGATCCATCGCGCTTGATCCTTTGCGAGCGTTTCCTGTTTGGCCGCGCGAGTGTGGCTTTGCAATGCCCCGAAAGCCAGCAGGCCGGTCCGTCCCCCGCGCGAACGCCACCCTGGCCGGAAAGTCACACTAGCTTATTGTAAGCAGGCTTATTAAAACTGGCCGTATGCCGAAGCCCAGCCGCCGCCGCGAATTGGTGTTCCTCCTGCTCGACGTCGCCCGCCTGGTGAAGACCGAGGCCGACCAGCGCGTGCGCCCTCTCGGCATGACCCGCGCCCAATGGGCGGTGCTGTCGCGGTTGGAGCGTTCCGAGGGTCTCAAGCAATCCGAGCTGGCGGAAGCGCTGGAAATCAAGCCGATCACGCTCACCCGCCTGGTGGACCGGCTCTGCGCCAGCGGCCTGGTGGAACGGCGCCCGGACCTGGAAGATCGCCGCGCCAAGCGCCTGTATCTCACGCCCGCTGCGCGCCCGCTGGTGGACAGGCTTGCGCAACTCGGCGAGGTCATGATGCAGGATGTGCTCGCCGGGATCGAAGATCGAACGATTGTATTCATGATCGAGCAACTTCTGGTCGCTAAGGACAATCTGCGCGTGCCGAAGCTTTCCCGTTCCAGCCCCACAACCAGCGCAGCCGCCTAGGAGCCTTCGCCCTTCATGGCCGAGCCCGCTCTCAAGCTTGCGCCTTTGCCGGCCCAGACGGCGCCGAGCGCGCCGGTCCAGCCGGAGAAACGGCGGCGCGGACTGCGCTTCCTGCTGCTGTTCATCATTCCTTTCGTGGCGACCGCGGCCGGGCTTACGGTCTACCTCGCCGGCGGCCGCTACATCAGCACCGACAACGCCTATGTCGGCGCCCAGAAAGTACTGATCACGCCCGACATTTCCGGCAAGATCAGCGCCGTGCGGGTGCGCGAGGGTGAGCGGGTCGAGGCCGGCCAGCCGCTGTTCGAGATCGACCCGGTGCCGTTCCGGCTGGCGGTGGCACAGGCGCGCGCGCGCGCCGCCGGCGTGCGCACCGATTTCGAGACCGTCAAGGCGAACCTCGCCGCCACCGAGCGGCTGATCGAGTTGGCGCAGCAGACGGTGCGGCTCAAGCAGAACGACGTCGAGCGCAAAACGACGCTACTGGCCGGGCGCACCGGCAGCCAATTCGACGTCGACAGCGCCATGAGCAATCTGGTGGCCGCGCGCACGCAGCTCGAGCAACTGCAACAGCAGCGCCAGAGCCTGCGTAACCAGCTGCTCGACGATCCGGCGCTGCCGATCGAGAAGTTCCCGGCCTACCTGCAGGCGACCGCCGCGCTCGATCAGGCGGAACGCGATCTCAGCCACACGACCGTGCGGGCCCCGCTCCGCGGCACCGCCACGCAGGTGCCGAGCATCCAGCTCGGCCGGTACGTCGTGGCCGGCACGCCGGTGTTCGCGCTGGTGGACGACGATCACCCCTGGGTCGACGCCAATCCGAAGGAAACCGACGTCACGCATCTGCGGCTCGGGTTGCCCGCGACCGTGCGCGTCGATGCGTTCCCGGACCGCACCTTCGTGGGCACCGTCAACGCCGTGAGCCCCGGCACCGGCGCGCAGTTCGCGATC
>DASWSO010000077.1:0-6870 GCA_036402635.1 Xanthobacteraceae bacterium | reverse complement strand
ACCGGCAAGCGCTGGAAGTCGATCTTCACCGGCCGCTTCAGCGAGGTGCGGTAGCTGGTGTTCGCTCGTGCGAGGCGCGCCGAAGGATCAGCACGCCGCAATGGCATTACTCAATGCGTGAGCGCGAGCGCTTCGGCGGCGACGCGGGTGTCGAGGCGAGCGGTGGAAGCACGCGCCGGTGTGGCGGCCGCGCCGTCCAACGCGGCGCCGATCAGCACCAGCGTCGGCGCGCCGTCGCGGTGCGCGAGCGCGCCGGCGGCGAGCGCGCCGAGCGTCGTATGGGTGCGCATCTCGTCGCGGTGCGAGACGTTCGACAGCACCACCGCCGGCGTATCGGCATCGAGCCCGTGCGCCACCATCGCCTGCGCCAGCGCGGCGGCGGTGCGGCCGCCCATGTAGACCGCCGTGGTGGCGCGCGCGTCGGCGAGCGCATCGAGGTCGAGGTCGGGCGGCAGCACGCCGTAGCGGTCGTGGCCGGTGACGAATTGCAGGCGCTGCGCCTGCCCGCGCCGGGTCAGCGAAATGCCGAGCGAAGCCGCCGCGGCGCTCGCCGCGGTGACGCCCGGCACGATGCGGACGGGAATGCCGGCCTCGCGGCAGGCGTCGGCTTCCTCGGCGGTGCGCCCGAACACGGCCGGGTCGCCGCCCTTCAGCCGCACCACGCGCTTGCCTTCGCGCGCCAGCCGCACCACCAGGCCGCTGATCTCCTCCTGCCGGCAGGCGAGGCCGTGCCCCTGCTTGCCGGCATTGATGCGGCGCGCCTCGCGGCGGCCGAGCTCCAAAACTTCGGCGCTCACCAGCCGGTCATAGACGATGACGTCGGCAGCCTGCAGCTCGCGCACCGCCTTCATGGTGAGCAGCTCCGGATCGCCCGGGCCGGCGCCGACGATCACCACCTCGCCCACCTGTGGCTTCGCCTTCTCGGCGATCAGGTCCTGCGCGATGCGCTCCAGCTCGGCGAGCTGCGCGTCCTCCTCGGCCTGCGAGATGAAGGTGACGTCGACGAACTTTTCCCAGAAGCGGCGGCGGCTCTCGCGCTGCGGCAGCAGCGTCTTGAGCTGGCCGCGGAATTCCTTGGCGGCCCGCGTCCAAGGCCCGAGCGAGCGCGGCAGGATCGCCTCGATGCGGCGGCGGATCGCCTGCCCCAGGATCGGGGCGGCACCGTCGGTGGAGATGCCGACCACCACCGGCGCGCGGTTGACGATGGTGCCGAACTGGAAGTCGCAGAAGCCCGGCTGGTCGATCACGTTGACCAGCACGCCGCGGCTGCGCGCGGCGGCCGAGAGTTTGGCGGACTCGTCGGCGCTGCCGCAGTCGCCGATCACGATCCAGGCGTCGTCGAGATCGTCCTCGCGCCAGTCGCGCGCGAAGTGGCGCACCCCCGCCCCGGCGATCAGCGTCTCCAGCTCGAGGCAGACTTCGGGCGCATAGACGCAGACTTCCGCGCCGGCGGCGCCGAGCAGCTCGGCTTTCCAGGCGACCGCCTCGGCCCCGCCGACGATGACGACGCGGCAGCCCTGCAAGTCGAGGAAGATCGGCAGCTTCGGCAGCGCCGCGAGACGCGCCGGGCGGGTCTCCACCGGCGAGACGTGATGGGTCATGGCACAGTCTCCAGGACGGGCGTGAGCGGGCCGGTATCGGCATGGAAATCGAGACCGTTGTGGGTCTCGGCGATGCGTCCGGTGCGGATCAGGAAGGCGCCGAACTTCTCGTCCTTGCGCCGTTCGCCGGCGTAGGCCGCGAACAGCGGGTCGAGCGCGGCAACGATGTCGTCATCGGCGAGGTCGGACGCATAGAGCTTGGAAAGGCGCGAGCCGTCGAAGGCGCCGCCGACATAGAGGTTGTAGCGGCCGGGCCCTTTGCCGACGAGGCCGACCTCGGAAATGTACGGCCGTGCGCAGCCGTTCGGGCAGCCGGTCATGCGCAGCGTGATCTCGGCGGACGACAGGCCGTGGGCGGCGAGGCGCTCTTCCAGCTTGCTGATGAGCGACGGCAGATAGCGCTCGCTCTCTGCCAATGCGAGCCCGCAGGTCGGCAGCGCCACGCAGGCGAGCGAGTTGCGCCGCAGCGCGCCGGCATTGGCGGTGAGGCCGTGCTCGGCGACCAGCGCCTCGATGCCGGCGCGGTTCTCCGCCCGCACATTGGCGACGATGACGTTCTGGTTGGCGGTGAGGCGGAACTCGCCGTCATGCACCGCGGCGATGCGGCGCAGGCCGGTGAGCAAAGCAGGGCCGCCGGCACTATCGCCGATGCGGCCGTTCTCGATGAACAGCGTCAGATGCGAGCGCCCGTCCGCGCCTTCGACCCAGCCGTAGCGGTCGGTGTTGGATGCGAACTTGAACTTGCGCGGCTTGCCGAACGGCTTGCCGAGCCGGCGCTCCACCTCGGCGCGGAACGCATCGAGCCCGCGGTCGTCGATCGTGTATTTGAGCCGCGCGTGCTTGCGGTTGGTGCGGTCGCCCCAGTCGCGCTGCACGGTGACGACGGCCTCGGCGACCGCCACCACGTCCTCGGGCGCGCAGAAGCCCATCACGTCGGCGGTGCGCGGATAGGTCTCCGGCTCGCCGTGGGTCATGCCCATGCCGCCGCCCACGGCGACGTTGAAACCCTCGATCGCGCCAGATTTGTCGACGATGGCGATGAAGCCGAGGTCGTTGGCGAACACGTCGACGTCGTTGGTCGGCGGCACCGCCACCGCGATCTTGAACTTGCGCGGCAGGTAGGTGCGCCCGTAGATCGGCTCCACCACCTCCTCGTCGCCGCCCAAAATCTTCTCGCCGTCGAGCCAGATCTCCCGATAGGCCGGCGTGTGCGGCAGCAGACGGTCGGAGATCGCGTGCGCAAGGTCGAGCGCGGCGCGGTGCGCGGCAGACCGGTGCGGATTCGGGGTCGCCAGCACGTTGCGGTTCACGTCGCCGCAGGCCGCGAGCGTGTCGAGCAGCGCGGCGTCGATCGCCTGCATCGTGGTCTTCAGGTTGGACTTGATGACGCCGTGGAACTGGAAGGTCTGCCGCGTGGTCAGGCGCAGCGTGCCGTTGGCGTAGTCGCGCGCGATGGCGTCGAGCACGAGCCACTGCGCCGGCGTGCACACGCCGCCCGGCAGCCGCAGCCGGATCATGAAGGCGAACGCCTTCTCCAGCTTCTTCTTGCTGCGCTCGCCGCGTAGGTCACGGTCGTCCTGCAGGTACATGCCGTGGAATTTGACCAACTGCGCATCGTCGTCGCTGATCGCGCCGGTGACCTCCTCGGCCAGGCCTTCGCTCAGCGTGCCGCGCAGGAAGCGGCTCGCTTCCTTGATGCGCTCGTTGCGGGAGAGTTCGTCGGCCATGATCAGTAGACGTCCTGCAGGTAGCGCCGGTCGCGCTCGAGCTGAGCCACGGCGGCCTCCGCCGCCTCGTCCGGCATGGCTTTCACGTCGGCGTAGGCGCGAACGAGCGCCGCGCGCACGTCCTTCGCCATCGCCTTGGCGTCGCCGCAGACGTAGAAATGCGCGCCCGCGTCCAGCCAGTCGATCAGCGCGCGGCGGCGCTCGAAGATGCGGTGCTGCACGTAGATCTTGTTCGGCGTATCGCGCGAGAAGGCGAGGTCCAGCCGCGTCAGCGAGCCGTCCTTGAGCGCGTCCTGCCACTCGAGCTGATAGAGGAAATCGTGGGTGAAGCGCTGGTGGCCGAAGAACAGCCACGAGCGGCCGCTGGCGCCGACCGCGCGGCGCTCCTGCACGAAGGCGCGGAACGGCGCGACGCCGGTGCCGGGGCCGACCATGACGATGTCGGCAGCAGGGTCGGGCAGCCGGAAATGCCGGTTCGGCTTGAGCCGCACGCGGACCGCCGCACCGGTCTTCAGGCGGTCGGCGACATGGGTGGAGGCGACGCCAGCACGGGCGCGGCCGTGGCTCTGGTAGCGCACGGCGGCGACCAGCAGATGCGCCTCGTCGCCCACCTCTTTGCGTGACGAGGCGATCGAATAGGCGCGCGGCGGCAGCGGCCGCGTCAGCGCGGTGAGCTGGTCGGCATTGAGCGCCACCGGAAACGCGCCGAACAGGTCGATCAGCTGGCGCCCTTCGATCCAGGCGCGCGCCTGGCCGGAGGCGACGAGCTCGCGCGCGCCGTCATGGCCTGTGGCGGCGACGAACTTGTCGAGCGTCGCGGTCGAGAGCGTGGTGATGTCGCGCTCGGCGATCAGCGCGTTGCGCAGCCGGTCGTCGGCGTCGACGTTGGCGCCGGCGATGATCGCGTCCGCCAGCGCCGGGTCGTTGGGCGCGAACAGTTCGAGCGAATCGCCCGGCTCGTAGGCCGGCGCACCGTGCTCGAAGCCGAGCGCGAGATGGATGGTTTCCTTCTCGGAACGCGAGGAGTTGAGATTGATGTGCTCGGTCACCTCGGCCGCGACCGGCTCGCGCGAAATCTCGGTCTCGCCATGCGCCCGCGCGGCGAAGTCCACCGCGACCACGTTGCCGGGCGCTTCGCGCGGCGGCGCCAGCTCGCGCACCGCGTCCTTGATCCAGGCCTGCGCCGGGACATCGAAATCGAGGTCGCAGTCGACCCGCGCCACCACGCGCTTGGCACCGAGCGCTTCCAGCCGCGCGTCGATCGCCTTGCCGGTGGCGCAGAACTCCGCGTAGGCGGTGTCGCCGAGCGCCAGCACGGCGAAGCTCACGCCTTCCAGCCGCGGCGCGGCAGCGCCCATCAGCTCGCAGTAGGCGCGGATCGCGCGCGCCGGCGGCTCGCCTTCGCCCCAGGTCGCCGCGATCACGATCAGCCGCCGCTCCTTGGCGAGATCGGCAATGTCGAGATCGGAAAAGTCGACCAGCCGCGGCTTGAACCCGCTCTTACGCGCCAGCTTGGCGGTGTCCTGCGCCAGCCGCTCGGCGTTGCCGGATTCGCTGGCATAGAGGATGGCCAGCGGCTCGGCGCCTTGTGGCGGCGCGGCCGGCACCTCGGGTCGTCCGCTGGCGTCGAGCCCGGCAAGAAAGCCTGCAAGCCAGGCGCGCTGCAGCGGCGTCGCGACGCTCAGCACGCGGTCCAAATTGGCGCGATCGCTGTCGGGAAACGGGGCGGTGGCGGGCAGAAGTGCGGTGCTGGGCATAGCGTAGAATCTCGGTTCGGGAGCCCTGCAAGTCAACGAGAATGTTCTTTTTACCGAACAGCGCGCGGTGGAAGATGTGGTCTGCGCAAGGGACGCGCGAGAGAAGATCGTCCCGGCGCCATTTCGCGCGGAGCAAAGTGAGGGAAAGAGAACAGGTCGGGTCGGCGTGGCTACTGTGCTGCGACCGCGGGCTTCCGTTCCGTGTCGATCGGCAGCACGGTGGTCGCCTTCACGCGTTCCATGGCAAAGCGCGACGTCACGTTCTTCAGCGGCAGCGCCGCGATCAGCCGCTTGTAGAAGGCGTCATAGGCGGCCATGTCGGACACCACGACACGCAGCATATAGTCGACGTCGCCGGCCATGCGGTAGAGTTCGAGCACTTCCGGCAGCTCGCCCACCAGCTCGGCGAATTTCGCCAGCCAAGCCTTCGAGTGGTCGCCGGTCTCAATCGAGACGAACACGGTGAGGCCGAAGCCGAGCTTGTCGGGATCGAGCAGCGCCACCCGGCGCGCGATCACACCGTCCGCTTCCAGGCGCTGGATGCGCTTCCAGCACGGTGTCTGCGACAGCCCGACGCGCTGGCCGATCTCGGCGATCGACAGGGTCGCGTCGCGTTGCAGCAGGTCGAGAATGCGCCGGTCGATTGTATCCATGGCTCGCGTCCGCGGCGCGGAGATCCGCGTCACGTTCGATATAACGAACGATGGCTCCAGACGCTAGTGGAGAGTGCGACCGCCGCTAGCGGCCGTCCCCAATGCGGAAATTCAGCCCGAGCGTGATCCAGTGGGCGCGTTCGCCCTGGATGTTGTGGCCGTAGAGGACGTCGATGTCGACGGCGTCGATCGGGGTGTAGCGCAGCCCCGCCTGCACGCGCGGATTAGCCTGCTCTTGCCCAACCACGGCAAAGACTTCACCGAGCAGGCTCCACTGCTTTGTGAAGCCCCATGCGAAGCCGCCGCCGGTGGTGAGGAAATGCCGGCTCAGGCTGGCGTCGTAAATCCAGCCGACGTTCACGTTGAGCCGCAGGTCCTGCACCGGCTCGTAGGAGAGCGGAACGTTGACCACCAGGCTGTTGAGGGCGCGCGCGTTCCAGTCGTAGACCACGGCGCCCGATAGTCCGACGCCGAGCCTTCCCGGCTCGATCGGCGTCAGCACCGTCTTGGCGGTCGCCGCCTGCAGCGTCGCCCATTCCCCATCCTGGCGGGCGCGGATGAAGGTGGCGCCGATCTCCACCGGCCGCCCGAGGTTGACGGTGCAGGCCGGGTTGACCACGAACACACGGTCGCGATTGCTCCCGAACGAGCCCCACTGCTCGGACTCGCAGACGTTCATCTTGGGGATTTCGGCGTCGTCGATGAAATACGCGCCGCCGAGCGAGGCCGCGTGCGCGCTGGCGGCTGCGAACGGTTGCAGCAGCACGATCGCGCAAGCGATCGCGCGCGCCGCCGTGCGCCGTCTGCTTCTCTTGGTCGCTACCACCGAGCCCCCCGACTCGCGAGCCTCCGCGGGGCAACGTAGCCTCCGCACCCGCGCCTCGGTAGCGCTGCCGCGCATCACAGGCGGAAAAACCGGAGCAGCGCTACCCAGCCTCGCCGCTGCGGGGCTCGCCGGCATTCGGCGCGGCCAGCCGCGTTCCGCTCTCGGTGCGCAAGCGCACCTCGGTCTGCGGGTAGGGGATCTCGATGCCGGCGCCGCGGAACTTCTTGAGGATCGCGTAGTGCAGCTCGCTCTTCACCCGCAGCCCGTTCTCGACATTGCCGACGATGCAGCGCAGCTCGAAATCGA
>DASWSO010000076.1:0-3749 GCA_036402635.1 Xanthobacteraceae bacterium | reverse complement strand
TGGCTCGCGCGCTGGGGACGCGCCGAGGTGCTGGAGCCAGATGGGCTGGAGCCGGCCGCGCTCGGCGAGGCGATCGAGCGCGCCCTGGGCCGAGTGGCGCAGAAGGCGCTGCGTGTGGACCTAGGTGGGGTCGCGAAGGCGCTCGACCTGTTCGACCTCGCGGCCGACGGGGCCCTCGAGTCCGGAGCGGCCGCATGAGGGGCGCCCTTGTGGCCGGCCTCGCGGTGGCGCTCCTGTCGGGCTGCGGCAGCGCCGGCAACCCGGCGTCATCGGGCACGCATGCGTCAGGTCCGAAGGTCACGCTGGACCTGAAGGGCGGCCGCAGCGATCAGGTCAAGGCCTGCGGCAGCAGCAATCACTACACGGTGTACTCGAGCGGTTCGCCGATCGAGTTCGCGGGTGCGGTCAGCCCCGTGCCGGCCGGCCGGTGGAAGGTCAAGGTCAAGCTGAAGAGCTGCCGCGGCTCGGCATTCCAGGACGTGCAGAAGGTCGAGGCGACACGCGACAAGCACACGGGCGCGTTCCGGGGCACGCTCCCCGGGCTTCCGCGCGGCACCTACTTCGCGCGCGCGGCGCTCTACGAGAATGGGCAGGCGGTGGCGCGCAGCGACAAGCGCCACTTCGCCATCAGGTGATCCCGGGATGCGCCTGCGTCACGTGCTCTTCCTGGCCCCGCTCGCCATCCTGCCGGTGGCCATCGCGCTCATCGTGGGCCGCAGCCATCCGAAGAGCCCCGCTGCGCCGGGCGCGCTTCCGGCTGTGGTCGGGTTGAACCTGAAGGGGGGAGTGGCGGAGACCGTGGCCGGCGCCTGCGGCGTCCCGCACCACTACACGGTCTACCGGGCGGGCGACGTGATCCGCTTCAACGGCAGCGTGACCTCGCCGCCGCGGGCCGCCTGGAGGATCAAGGTCAAGCTCAAGAGCTGCGTCAATGGAGCCTTCCAAGACTCGGGCGCGGCGCGCGTCCACCAGCACGCCGACAACACTTACAAGGGAGCGTTCCGCGCCCCCGTCCCGGGCCACTACTTCGCGCGCGCGGCGTTGAACGCAGGCGGCCGCCGCGTCGCCCGGGGCTCGAAGCAGTTCTTCCAGGTGCGCTAACCGCCGCTGGGCGGCGTGAACCAGCGCCGTGCCCGGCGCAGCGCCCGGCGCCCTTGGCGCCGAGCTTCGTCGAATTGGTTCCGCAGCCCGTCCTCGAGCAGCGTCGCGGGGCTGAAGCCCAGATCCGCGCGAGCGAGCGAGCAGTCGGCGCCGGTGCGCCGCACGTCGCCCGGGACGGCCGGGAGCGACAGCGTCTCCAGCGATCGGCCGAACATGCCGCCGAGCATGTCGAGGACGCTCATGAGCTCGATTGGATGGCCGCCGCCGATGTTGTAGACGCCGCCGGGCTTGCCGTGCACCGCGGCCGAGATCGTCGCCTCGACCGCGTCGTCGACATAGGTGAAGTCGCGCTCCTGACGGCCGTCACCGAAGATCGTGATGGGGTGGGCCAGGAGCCCCTGCCAGATGAAGCGGGCGAATGCCATGTCCGGTCGCTGCCGAGGGCCGTAGACGGTGAAGTACCGCATCCCGATGACCGGAATTCCATGCGTGCGGAAGTAGACGCCCGCGAGCTCCTCGGTCGCGACCTTGGTCATGCCGTAGGGCGAGACGGGGTGCTTCGTGGCCTCCTCGGTCGTCGGAAACGGCGGATCGTTGCCGTAGACCGACGACGACGACGCATACACGAAGCTGCGCAGCGGCAGCTGGACTGCCGCTTCCAACAGTCTCTGGGTGGCGGTGATGTTCTGGCGGACGTAGCGCTGGAAGCCGGTGCCGAAGCTCCCGCGCACACCGGGCTGCGCGGCGAGGTGGTAGACCGACTCGACTCCGTTCAGGAGTCCATCCAGGGGGTCACGGCTCAGGTCGAGCCGGCGAAACTCGAACCCCGGGTGGTCGCGGAAGGAGTGCATGTTCTCCTTCTTGGTCTCCCGCGCGTAGTAGTTGGTCATCGAGTCGACGCCCACGACGCTCGTGCCCTTGTCGAGGAGGTGCTCGGTGAGGTGCGACCCGATGAAGCCGGCGCACCCGGTTACGAGCACGCGGCCCTGGATCTCCGGCGCGCGCTTCTTGTCACCGGGGCTCATCCCGGCTGGACGATATCGGCGGCCTTGGCGCCGCACCGCGTCGTGCAACCCAGGTCCCACCGGGACTTTCGGCGACCTCCGGCGTTGTAGAGGGAATGACCATGAAGATCTCCCTCGCGATCTCCCTCGCCCTTGCGGTCGTTGCGGGATCCGCGCTTGCGGCCGGATCCGCAATCGACCTGAACCTGCAGGGCGGTTACGCCAACAAGAACCTCCGCGCCTGCGGATCGACAAACCACTACGGCTTCTACCAACAGCGCAAGCGGGTCGACTTCAGGGGCACGCTCGTGCCGGCGCCGGCGTCACCGCGCCTCGTCAAGGTCAAGATCAAGAAGTGCGTGCGCGGCACCTTTGTACGCGTGAAGGAGCTTCACGTCCGCGTCAACAGCCGCGGCGCGTACCAGGGATCGTTCACGGTTCGGGCGAAGGGGTATTACTTCGCGCGGACCTACGACTACGCTGCCCGGCCTGCCGCCAAGAGCGCGAAGCGGCACTTCCGGATTCGCTAGCTTGCCCGTGATGAAACGACCTCTGACAGCCGCTCTTGCCGCCGCGTGTGTCTGTGCCGTGGTGTTGGCCGTCCCCGCCCTGGGTGGCACCCCGACTCTCTCCAAGGTCGCCAAAAAGGCCGCTCAGGCGCTCAAGCTGGCGCGTGGCGCGGACGCGCGCTCGAAGAAGGCCCTCACGCTGGCTCAGCGCACCGCCGGGAGGATCGAGCCGGGCACGAACGGCACGTCCGGGACGCCCGGCGGCAACGGAGTCCCTGGCCCGGCCGGGCCTCAAGGGGCCCCAGGCCCGGCAGGCGCTCGGAAGATCGACTTCCGCGCGCCAGTCGGCACGGGGGATACGAAGGTCCTCGATTTCGGGGGCCTGGTGCTGACGGCGCGCTGTGATCCCGGCCCGAACCTGTCGGTGAAGGCTTCCTCCACGGTTGCCGAGAGCGAGTTTCATCTCGCCGGCGTAACGGGCACCCCGGCGCCGAACCCGACGACGACGGCCGTCTACAGCGACCACGACCACCTCGGACCAGGCAGTACGCCTGTCGATCTCCCGGGACGCAACTTCCAGGGCACATTTACCTACAGCACGCCCGCCGGAGGGGTCATCACCGGCACGGTTGCGGCCGAGCAGACGGCCTTCAACGGAAAGACGGACTGCTGGTTCGGCGGCTGGGCCTTGCACAATCCGGCCTAAGCGCCCGAGCGCTCCCACATCTCCACGTACGCCTCGGCGGAGTGGTAGAGCAGGCCCAAGGCCTCGCGCCCGTGCGGCTGGCGCTGCACCGCGGCGAGCAGGTCTGGCAGCAGGCCGTAGTGCGCGACTCCATCGGTGTTGATGTCGTACGCCTTCGTGCCCGTGCGCTGGCGGCTGAAGAGAACGTGCCCGCGGTAGGGGCGGAACGGATACGAGAGCGGGCCGGGCTGGGGCCCCGGTAGCGAGTTGAAGCCGCCGGTGTCGGTGCCCATGCCCACGCCGAAGGTGCGGTTGACGGAGCGGTAGCGGCGGAACGCGAGGATCTTGTCCGGCAGCGCTGCCGCCTCGTCGACCCTCGCCACGGCGAGCCCCCCGACCCCGTAGAGGCGACGCAGCTCGTCGGGTGTCCAGAGCCCGCCGGTGTTGGTG
>DASWSO010000075.1:0-2640 GCA_036402635.1 Xanthobacteraceae bacterium | reverse complement strand
TTCGAGGCGCGCTCTTCGGTGTCGACTTGGATGTTGGCGATCGCGCGCCTGCAGGCGCTTTCATTCCTCCGCTTGCGGCCGGTCGAGCGGCTGCACGACGACGCCGCGCGCGCGATCGAGGATCTCTCCGATACGCCCGAGACCGCGATGCAAAAGCTCGACCGGCGCCGGTGCCTGCAGCAGTGCCTGCGGAAGCTGTCTCGCCCGCATCGCGAGCTCGTCGATCTGGTCTATTATCACGAGCGATCCATCAAGGAGGTCGCCGACATCCTCGCCATCCCGGCCGGCACCGTGAAGACGCGGATGTGGCACGCGCGCCGGCGGCTGGCGGAACTGCTGCGGGCGGCCGGGGTGGACACGAGCTGGGCGTGATGGGAAAGGTGGCGCCCGACAGGGAGGCCGAAGTGATCCCGCCGCGTTTGTTGCCGACCACCGTAGTCGGCAGTTACCCGCAGCCCGACTGGCTGGTGAACCGCGACATGCTCTCCAAGGTGGTGCCGCGCATCCGCATGACCGAGATGTGGCGGATTCCTTCCGAGCATCTCGAGCAGGCGCAAGATGACGCCACCGTTCTGGCGATCCGCGACATGGAGCGCGCCGGCATCGACATCATCACCGACGGCGAGATCCGCCGCGAAAGCTACTCCAACCGGTTCGCGACCGAGCTCGAAGGCATCGACATCGACAATCCCGGCCAGGTGATGACGCGCTCCGGCAAGACAGCACCGGTGCCGCGCGTGGTCGGCAAGATCCGCCGCACCCGGCCGGTCGAAGTGCGCGACATGCAGTTCCTGCGCCGCAACACCGACCGGCCCGCCAAGATCACGCTGCCGGGGCCGTTCACGATGAGCCAGCAGGCCAAGAACGAGAGCTACAAGGACGACGAAGAGATGGCGATGGATTTCGCCGCCGCCGTCAACGCCGAGGCGCATGACCTGCAGAAGGCCGGCGCCGACGTGATCCAGCTCGATGAGCCGTGGGTGCGCAACGATCCGGAGGCGGCGCGCCGCTACGCCGTGAAGGCGATCAACCGCGCGCTGCAGGGGCTGACGGTGCCGACCGTGGTGCACGTCTGCTTCGGCTATGCCGCGGTGGTGCCGGGCGCGACCAAGCCGACCGGCTACTCGTTCCTGGCGGAACTCGCCGGCACCGACGCGCAGCAGATCTCGATCGAATCCGCGCAGCCGAAGCTCGACCTCGGCGTGCTGAAGGACCTTTCCGGCAAGACCATCATGCTGGGCGTGCTCGACCTCGGGGACCTGGAGATCGAGAGTGCGCAGACGGTCGCGGAGCGGATCCGCGCCGGGCTGAAATATGTCGCGCCCGAGAAACTGATTCCGGCGCCCGATTGCGGCATGAAGTACCTCCCGCGCGATGTCGCGTTCGGCAAGCTGCGGGCCCTCAGCGCCGGCGCCGCGCTGGTGCGGCGGGAGCTGTCGTAAGATCCGACGGCCGCCCGGCCGCCTCTTGCGGCGGGCGAAAGCCCGCGCGAACAAGAATCTCGATCACCTTGACGCGCCTTGCGTGCATCGCTCGACGATGGGAGCGATGATGGCCAGCATCTCAGTAGACCAGCGTTCGGCGCTCGGCTTGTTCAAGTGCGAGCCATCAATCGTGGCCAGCCCATGTATGTCTGGGAGCGCGACCTCGGCGCGCTGGCTCATCGCGATCTGGCGCGCGGCCGGGGCGAAGTCGGCCAGATCATGTGGAGCCGCCGTCATGACCACGCAGCTGCGGGGTACAGCTACCGCGTCCAGGAAGGGTCCGGCCAATCGGTCTGCGAACCCGATGCGATCGCTCGTAAACGGCGGCCGCTCATCGCGGATCGGGATGCTCCTCGTCGCTGGCGCAAGCACGTCGACCCACAACCACGCGCCGTCCGTCCGTGATCGGTAGACGGCACCTCGATCACTGCACAGCCCCGTCAACGCAGAGCACCAGGAGGCGTGCGCGCGGCTGACCACCTGCTTGTACATATAGGCGATGCGAGTCGTGGGCGAGCCTGCGATCACTTTGGCGGCGGTCTTGGACATGTAGGTGTGGAAGTAGGGGTCTACATGCACCACCAGCAACTTCGGCGAGATTGGGAATTTCCGGAGCAGTTCGAGAACAAAAGGGCTCTGCTCGGCTTCACCAAACCCCAGGATGTGAAAGGAAAGACCGCGGGCGCGGAAGAACTCTCTCACCGCATCCGTTGAAAACGCGAACTGGCCGCGGCTGCTGCCGAGAAAGACAACGTCGGCCCGCTGCAGGTTGCGAACTGCCTCGTACTCAAGAGCGTAATAGTAGGCGCCATGCTCATAGTCGGTAAAGCCAACGGCACCGCAGTAGGCGAGATAGGAACCTTCGGCGTGGGCCCTTCGGCAGCTCAGAGCAGCACCGCCAAAGTTGATGAGGGGCGTTAGAAATCCTGCGATGCCAGCCGAAAGAGCGAAGATCCCCAGGTAGCGCGCGGGTTTTTGCATGGTCCTAAAATCGAAAATATAAAAACGCGGAGGGCTGGAACATCGAGCTCGCGAACGCGATGCCGAAAGCCGCGCCGAGGGCTACCGCCCAAGCGGGAGTAGGTGCCCACCGCAGAGACTCTCCCCGACGCGAGGCGGCCGCGACGCGGTCGAAAATCTCCGATGTGTTGGGGAA
>DASWSO010000074.1:0-4595 GCA_036402635.1 Xanthobacteraceae bacterium | reverse complement strand
CGACACCAGTGGCGCGCAGGTGAGCACCTTGCCAACCGAGGCCGATATCCTGCCGGGCGTCTTCTCCACCGACGTCGGAGTCGAGGCCGACCCGCTGAAGCTGCCGGACAACGGCTACATCTGGTTCGAGGTGAACGGCATCACGCCGGCGCGGGACCGCTCCCTCGAAGAGGTCAAGAGCCAGGTGGAAGAGCGCTGGCGCGACCAGCAGATCGCCGAGAAGCTGCAGGCGAAGGCGACCGCACTGGTCGACAAGCTCAAGGCCGGCACCCCGCTGCCGGAAGCCGCTGCGGCCGAGAACGCCAAGGTGGGGACAGCCGCCGACGTACGCCGCAATGCCGCGAACGCGGCACTGTCCAACCCGGCGGTCGCCGCTGCCTTCACCACCCCGAAAGGCGCGGTTGGCACCGCCGAGGGCCGCACCCCGGCCGAGCGGGTCGTGTTCCGCGTGGCGGACATCAACGTTCCCAAGATCGACGACGCCAACCCGGAAGGGAAGCGGATCGAGGATACGCTGCGCAACGCCATCGGCGACGACCTGCTGCGCCAGTATGTGGCGCAGGTGGAGCGCGATCTCGGAACCTCGATCAACAACGACGCGCTGCGTCGGGTGACCGGCGGCGAGAGCTTCTGAGCCTCGCCCGATGCAGGTAGACCCGTCGCCGGATGCATTCACCGCGGCCTATGGGCGCGGCGAGCCGCAGCTCGTCTGGACCACGCTGGTCGCCGACCTGGAGACCCCGGTCTCCGCGTTCCTGAAGATCGCCGGCGCGCGCCCGATGAGCTTCCTGCTCGAATCGGTCGAAGGCGGCGCCACCCGCGGGCGCTATTCCATCGTCGGGCTCGACCCGGACCTGATCTGGCGTACGACCGGCGAGCGCGCCGAGCTCAACCGCACGGCCCGCACCGATCCCGACGCATTCTCGCCATGCCCGCAACCGCCGCTGCAGGCCCTGCGCGCATTGCTGGCCGAGAGCCGCATCGCAGTGCCTCCGGAACTGCCGCCGATGGCTGCCGGCGTGTTTGGATATCTAAGCTACGACATGGTTCGGCTGATGGAGGAGTTGCCGGCCTCCCATCCGGACCCGATCGGGATCCCGGATGCCATCATGATCCGGCCGACGATCGTGGTCGTGTTCGACACCGTCAAGGATACGATGACGGTGGTGACGCCGGTGCGGCCGCAGGCCGACGTTTCCGCCAAGGTGGCGCTGGGGCGCGCAACCGAGCGGCTGGTGGAGATCGTCGACAGCCTCGACAGCCTGCTGCTGAAGTCGGTCGATACCCATGCGGGACCGATCGCGGTCCCGACGCTGTCCAACACGACGGCCGGCGAATACGAGCGCATGGTGCTGCGGGCGAAGGAGTACATCGCGGCCGGCGACATCTTTCAGGTGGTGCTGGCGCAACGCTTCGAGGCGCCGTTCACGCTGCCGGCGTTCTCGCTGTACCGCGCGCTGCGCCGCGTGAACCCGGCGCCATTCCTGTTCTATCTCGACTACGGCGGATTCTCGGTGGTCGGCTCCAGCCCCGAAATCCTGGTGCGCGCGCGCGGCGGCACCGTCACCATCCGGCCGATCGCCGGGACACGGCCGCGCGGCGCCACCCCGCACGAAGACAAGGCGCTGGAGGACGAGTTGCTGGCCGACCCGAAGGAGCGCGCCGAGCACCTGATGCTGCTCGACCTCGGCCGCAACGACGTCGGCCGCGTCGCCGAGATCGGCACCGTCACGGTCACCGACCAGTTCTTCGTCGAGCGCTACAGCCAGGTGATGCACATCGTGTCCAACGTCGAGGGCAAGCTCGACGCCAAATACGACGCCATCGATGCGCTCGCCGGCGGGTTTCCGGCGGGGACGGTTTCGGGAGCGCCGAAGGTGCGCGCGATGCAGATCATCGACGAGCTCGAGCAGGATAAGCGCGGCCTCTATGCCGGCTGCGTCGGCTATTTCTCGGCCGACGGCGACATGGACACCTGCATCGTGCTGCGCACCGCGCTGGTGAAGGACGGAAAGATGTACGTGCAGGCGGGCGCCGGCATCGTGGCCGATTCAAATCCCGCGTCCGAGCAGCAGGAATGCGTCAACAAGGCGAAGGCCCTGTTTCGTGCCGCCGAGGAGGCCCAGCGCTTCGCCAGTGCGGCCGGACGGGGACAGTAGAGCGCGGGGGCACCATAAGGCTGAGCCGTGAACCTGGTTTTCCGGCGGCCTGATATTACATCTTTGGGCATAAATGGTGCTCGGGAGGCTCAGGCAATGACCGGGCTTCAAATCTCTCCGCTGATTGCACCGCTCATTTTGGCCGGCCGCCGGTTTTGGCGCGGCGCTTTGGTGGTGCGCAGGGGCGACCGCGAGCATCCACATCGGCGCTAGCGTTTCTTGACCCCCTATTGGGCGCCGTCTAAGACCCGGGCAGAAAACGGCGCCATGATCGTCCTCATCGACAACTACGACAGCTTCACGTTCAACCTGTTCCACTATCTGGGCAGCTTGGGCGCCGAGGTGGTCGTGCATCGCAACGACAAGATCGCTCCGGACGCTGTGCTGGCAGCCGACCCCGACGCGATCGTGCTCTCGCCGGGCCCCTGCACGCCGAAAGACGCCGGCATCTGCATCGGCCTGATCGAGAGGGCCTCCGCGACGATCCCGATGCTGGGCGTCTGCCTCGGCCATCAGGCGATCGGTGAAGCGTTCGGCGGCAACGTCGTGCGGGCGCCCACGCCGGTGCACGGCAAGCTCTCCGACGTGCAGCACGAAGGCCGCGGCGTCTTCCATGGCATCAACGGCCCGTTCCGCGCCACCCGCTATCACTCGCTGGTGGTGGACCGCCCTTCCCTGCCGGCCGGTCTCGAAGTCACGGCCGAAACCGGCGACGGGCTGATCATGGGACTGTCGCACGCCGAGCTGCCGGTGCACGGTGTGCAGTTCCACCCGGAAAGCATCGCCTCCGAGCACGGCCACCGCATCTTGAAGAACTTCCTCGACCTTGCGGCGGCGTGGAATGTCGCGACCGGGCGCCGCAGCGCTCCTGCACGCGCCGCGCATTGAGCGATTGACCATGGACGAGCTGAAGGCGCTGATCGGCAAGGTCGCAACCGGCGCCGCGCTCACCCGCGACGAAGCGGCGAGCGCCTTCGATCGCATGATGTCGGGCGAGGCGACGCCATCCCAGATGGGGGCGCTGCTGATGGCCTTGCGGGTGCGCGGCGAGACCGTCGACGAGATCACCGGCGCGGTGACCACCATGCGGGCCAAAATGCTGCCGGTGGATGCCCCCGACAATGCGATCGACGTGGTCGGCACCGGCGGCGATGCGTCGGGGTCCTACAACATCTCGACCTGTGCGGCCTTCATTGTCGCGGGCGCCGGCGTGCCGGTCGCCAAGCACGGCAACCGCGCACTCTCCTCACGCTCCGGCGCTGCCGACGTGCTGTCTGCGCTCGGCGTGCGCATCGATCTCGGCCCGCAGGAGATCAGCCGCTGCATCAACGAGGCCGGCGTCGGCTTCATGTTCGCGCCGACACACCATCCGGCGATGAAGAACGTCGGTCCGACGCGCGTCGAGCTCGGCACCCGTACGATATTCAACCTGCTCGGGCCGCTGTCGAATCCCGCCGGCGTGAAGCGGCAGATGATCGGTGTCTTCTCCAAGCAGTGGGTGGAGCCGATCGCGCATGTGCTGAAGAACCTCGGCGCCGAGCGGGCCTACGTGGTGCATGGCTCCGATGGGCTCGACGAGATCACCACATCGGGTCCGACCGCGGTCGCGGCGCTGGAAGACGGCGCTGTGCGGACGTTCGAGATCGCGCCGGAAGAGTTCGGCCTGCAGCGCACCAAGGCGGGTGCGCTGCGCGGCGGCGACGCCGAGCACAATGCCGAAGCGCTGATGGGCGTCCTGCAATGCAAGGACGGACCTTACCGGCACGTGGCGGCCTTCAATGCCGCGGCCGCGCTCGTGGTCGCCGGGCGTGCGAGCGACTTAAAGCAGGGCGTCGCCATGGCGTATAGATCGATCGATTCCGGCGAAGCGGAAGGCCGCCTCGACCGCCTGATCGCCATTTCGAACGCGTGATCCATGGCCGACATTCTGCACAAGATCGAAGCCTACAAGCGCGAAGAGATCGCCGCGGCGAAGCGGTCGCGGCCGCAGGCGCTGGTCGAGGCCCGCGCCAAGTCGGCGTATCCGCCGCGCGGCTTTCTGGCCGCGATCGAGCGGCGGCTTGCGAGCGGCGAGCATGCGCTGATCGCCGAGATCAAAAAGGCGAGCCCGTCGAAGGGACTGATCCGCTCCGATTTTGATCCGCCCGGGCTGGCACGGGCTTATGAGGCCGGCGGCGCCACCTGCCTGTCGGTGCTCACCGACGGCCCGTCGTTTCAGGGCGCGCCGGCGTTCCTCGAAGCCGTGTGCGAGGCCTCGACGCTGCCGGTGCTGCGCAAGGACTTCATGTACGACACCTACCAGGTCGTCGAGGCGCGCGCCTGGGGCGCCGACTGCATCCTCATCATCGTCGGGGCGGTGGATGACGCGACCGCGCGCGCACTCGAGAACGCGGCCTTCGCGCTCGGTATGGATGTCCTGCTGGAAGTGCACAACGA
>DASWSO010000073.1:0-3974 GCA_036402635.1 Xanthobacteraceae bacterium | reverse complement strand
GTTCACCGCCACCGCGACGGTGGCGAAGATGCCGAACAGCCCGTAGGTCATGATCATGAACACGATGACCAGCACCGAGCCGACGTAGGACGCCATCTTGCCCTTCTCGATCGAGTCCTGGCCGAGGCCGGGGCCGACGGTACGCTCCTCGACGATGGTCAGCGGCGCCGGCAGCGCGCCGGCGCGCAGCAGGATCGCCAGGTCGGTTGCCTGCTCGACCGTGAAGTTGCCGGAAATCTGCCCGGAGCCGCCGATGATGGGCTCGCGGATCACCGGCGCCGAGATCACCTCGTTGTCGAGCACGATGGCGAACGGGCGTCCGACGTTCTCCTGGGTGGCGCGCGCGAACGCCTGGGCGCCGCGGCTGTTGAACCGGAAGGTGACGATCGGCTCGCTGGTGCGCTGGTCGAAGCCCGGCTGCGCGTCGGTGAGGTCCTCGCCGGAGACGACGATGCGCTTCTCGATCACGTAGGGGTTGGCGCCCTCCTTCTGCGAGCCCTTCAGCAGCTCGGATTCGAGCGGCAGCTGCCCGCGCTGCGCCTGCTCCGGCGTGGTCGCGGCATCGACCATGCGGAAGGTGAGCTTGGCGGTCTTGCCGAGCAGGTCCTTCAGCCGCTGCGGGTCCTGCAGGCCCGGCACCTGCACCAGGATGCGGTCGGCGCCCTGGCGCTGGATCAGCGGCTCGACGGTGCCGAGCTCGTTGACGCGGCGCTCGACGATCTGGATCGACTGGTCGACCGCCTGGCGGATGCGCTCGTTGAAGGCCGGCTCGCTGATGGTCAGGCGAAACAGCCCGCCGCCCACGTCCTGCACTTCGAGCGAGCGCTGGCCGGAGCCGCTGAGCAGGCCGCCGATCGGCTGCGACAGCTCGCGCAGCTTGGCCAGCACCGCCTGCATGTCGGCGCCTTCGCGGATGCGGACCTCGACCGAATTGCCGCGGATGTTCAGGCCGGTATAGCCGACGCGCGCCTCGCGCAGCACGCGCCGCACGTCGTCGCGCAGGGTTTCGAGCTTCTCCTTGCGGACCGCATTGGAGTCCACCTCCAGCAGGAGGTGCGAGCCGCCCTGCAGGTCGAGCCCCAGCACGATGTGGCGCTGCGCCCATTTGGGCCACTTCTGCACCACCCGCTCGGGGAAGAAGTTGGGAATCGCAAAGGCGCATACGACCGCTGCGGTGAGCAGGATCCAGATGATCTTCCAGCGCGAGAAATAGAGCATCTAAGGCCTCCGCCCGCCGGATCAGCCGGCGGCGCTCTCTTCTTTCACCGGCTCGCCCTTGGCGCGCACCTCGGACACCATGCCGCGCATCTGGCGGACCCGGACCCCGTCGGAGATCTCGACCTCGACCTGGTCGTCGTCGAGCACCTTGGTGACCTTGCCGACGAGGCCCCCCGAGGTGATCACGGTGTCGCCGCGGCGCAGGTTCTTGACCATTTCCTGGTGCTGCTTCACGCGCCGCTGCTGCGGCCGCAGGATCAGGAAATACATGATGACGAAGATGAGCACGAAAGGCAGCAACGACATGATCATGTCACTGCCGCCGGCCATCGCTCCTTGCGCGAACGCGGGCGAGATCAACATCCTGTTCCTCTTGATGGAGGGTTATGCGCGGCCAGGCCGCGGACGGTGCCGCGAAGCCAACTGACGAGCCGCTTTGAAAATCGCGCGGACTATAGCGACCGCGGCCTCATTTGCAACGTGACGCCGCCGGCGGCCCGTATATGGCGGTGCGCTCGCTTGCCCGCCAGCGGCGCCGCCGCTATGGGGAGCGGCCTTGACCCGAAAGCTCGCTCAACCATGACATCGATGACCGACGTGGACGGCGGCGCCTTGCTGGCGACGCTGCAACGCATTGCCGACTCGCTGGAACGGCTGGCTCCCGGCGCCGCCACGGCCCCCGACCTCAACGCCGCCGACGCCTATGTCTGGCATCCCGCCACCCACTCGCTGACCCCGGTGCCGCGGGTCAACCGCGTCGACATGTCGCTTCTGCGCGGCATCGACCGGGTGCGCGATACCCTGGTGGAGAACACCGAACGCTTCGCCAAGGGGCTGCCGGCCAACAATGCGCTGCTTTGGGGCGCGCGCGGCATGGGCAAATCCTCGCTGGTGAAGGCGGCGCACGCGGAGGTCGCGGCGGGCGTCGCGGCGTCGGGCAAAGCCGGCGGACTGAAGCTGATCGAGATCCACCGCGAGGACATCGAGACGCTGCCGGACCTGATGCTGCTGCTGCGCGGCGACCGCCATCGCTTCATCATGTTCTGCGACGACCTCTCGTTCGACGCCGAGGACACCACCTACAAGTCGCTGAAGGCGGTGCTGGAAGGCGGCATCGAGGGCCGCCCCGACAACGTGATCTTCTACGCCACGTCGAATCGCCGCCACCTGATGCCACGCGAGATGATGGAGAACGAGCGTTCGACCGCGATCAATCCGGGCGAGGCGGTGGAGGAGAAGGTCTCGCTGTCGGACCGGTTCGGGCTCTGGCTCGGGTTCCACCGCTGCAGCCAGGACGAGTTCCTCGCCATGGTGGCGGGCTATGTCGCGCACTTCAAAGTGCCGGCCGACCCGGAGACGGTGCGCGCCGAGGCGCTGGAATGGGCGGCGACCCGCGGCTCGCGCTCAGGCCGGGTCGCCTGGCAATACGTGCAGGATCTCGCCGGCCGCCTGGGTGTGGCGCTGACGGAATCGTAATTGAGGCAGGGAAGAAGAAGGGAAGCGCGTGGGCGGGCACCGGGTTGCGGTGCAGCCCTCGCCCCGTTGGCGGGGCGAGGGAGGCTGTCGAAAGAGCTGAGGTTCAGCCCTTACTGCTGGGCGGACTGCCAGGCCACTCTCGGGATGTCACCACGGGTGACGCCGATGTCGGCAAGTTCGCGGTCGCCGAGCCGGGAAAGCTCCCGGAGGCTCTGGTTGTAGCGGCGCCAACTGCGGAGCCACTGCACGATGTGGGTGAGGATCATGTTCGTCTCTTACTTTCGGTAGTCAGACCGACTCTGGTCTCTTGAGGAGAATGTAAGTGACGATGCTGCATTGCAGAAGAATAATTGTTGCGCTGCAGCTACGCGATTTGCGCATGATGATGGCAACAATTCTTTAACGTTTTTGGGATCGCAAGTAGGCGACTTGCTACCCATCCTTGTAATCGCTGCTGAATTCTGGCGCGAAGCTATGCAATCTGCGCAGGGTTAAGGCACCACGGCTAGGAACAAGAACGCCGCGAAAATAACGAGGTGAACGATGCCTTGCAGCACGGTCGTCCGCCCGGTGCCGAGCGTGATCACCGAGACCAGCAGGGTCAGGGCCAGCAGCACCACCTCTTTCGGTCCGAGACCGAGGGCGAGCGGCTGATCCAGCAGGATCGAAACGGCGGCCACGGCCGGCACCGTCAGGCCGATGCTGGCGAGCGCCGACCCGAGCGCCAGGTTCATGCTGGTCTGCAACCGATTGAGCCGGGCGGCGCGGACGGCGGCGAGCCCTTCCGGCAGCAGCACCAGCGCGGCGATCATGATGCCGACCACCGCCTTCGGCGCACCGGCGCCCGCCACCAGCCGTTCCAGGGTCGGCGACAGGGTCTTGGCGAGGCCGACCACGGCGATAAGCGACGCGAGCAGCAGCCCGAGGCTCGCCAGCGCGACGCCGGTCGGGGGAGGGGGCGCGTGGGCCTCGTCGTCCTGGTCGTCACCCGCCGGCAGGAAGTAATCCCGGTGGCGCACGGTCTGGATGAACACGAACGCGCCGTAGAGGATGAGCGATACGGCGCCCGCAAAGATCAGCTGCGCGGTGCTGAACGACGGTCCGGGCGTGCTGACGGTGAAGTTCGGCAGCACCAGCGTCAGCACCGTCAGGGCGGCCAGCACGGCAAGCGCCGCCAGCGCGCCCTGCAGCTGGAACCCCTGCTCGTGGTGGCGCACGCCGCCGGCCAGCAGGCAGAGGCCGGTGATGCCGTTGCAGACGATGATGACCGCCGCGAACAC
>DASWSO010000072.1:0-4911 GCA_036402635.1 Xanthobacteraceae bacterium | reverse complement strand
ATAATCCCGTTCACGTCGCAGGTCGGCCGCGTCGAGATCTGCTCGATCAGGCTGCGGTCGTCTTCCCCCGCCGGATGGCGCAGGCCGACGGTGCCGAGAAAATCCTCGGCCGTGAGATCGAGCGACGCCAGGTCGGCCCTGATGTCGGCCGGCAGCTCGCGCACGCCGTCATAGAAGCCCGGCAGCGTGATGCGGCCGCGCTCGTCGTGCAGGGCGGAAAGGATCTTGGTGAGCACGCGGATCGGGTTCTGCGCGGCGCCGCCGAACAGGCCGGAATGCAGGTCGCGGTCGGCGCAGCGGATGCGCACCTCCTCGTAGAGGAGGCCGCGCAGCGAGGTGGTGACGGCCGGCGTGTCGGCGCTCCACATGCCGGTGTCGCACACGAGCGCGAGGTCGCGCTTGAGTTCCGCCGCATGGTCGCGCACGAACGGCCCGAGATTCTTCGAGCCGCATTCCTCCTCGCCTTCCAGCATGACGGTGATCGGCAGCGGCAGGCTTCCGGTGACCGCCTTCCAGGCGCGGCAGGCCTCCACGAAGGTCATCAGCTGGCCCTTGTCGTCGCAGGCGCCGCGCCCGACGATGATCTTGCGGCCGTTGGCGCCGACCGCGATGCGCGGCTCGAACGGCGGCGTCTCCCACAGGTCCAGCGGATCGACCGGCTGCACGTCGTAATGGCCGTAGAACAGCACCGCCGGGCCGGCGCCGCCGTTTGGCCCCTTGGCGAGCACGATCGGATGGCCCGCAGTGGGCCGCACGTCGGCCGCGAAACCGATCGACGTGAGATCGCGCGCGAGATGCTCGGCGGCCGTACGGCAGTGCGCCGCATAGGCCGGATCGGTCGACACCGACGCGATGCGCAGCAGCGCGAACAACCGCTCCAGGCTGTTGTCGAGCTCGGCGTCGACATGCTGCAGGACTTTGTCTAGGGACATGGCTCAATTCTTCAATTGTGATTGCGTGACGTAGAAGCCGCCGATGGCGGTCGCGATCATCATTCTCTCTCCCGAAGCGCGCTACCGCCTGCTGCCGGTGAGGCTGCCGAGCACGCCGCGGATCAGCGCGCGGCCGATCTGCGTGCCCACCTGCGACGCCACCGAGCGCGCGACCTGCTTCACCACCACTTCCGTCGTCGACATGCGGCCGCGGCGGCCACCCGACGCACCACCACCGCCCAACATGTTGCCGAGCACATCGCCCCAGCCGCCACCCTGCGGTGCCGGTTCCTCCTGCGGCTGGCCGCGGCGTGGCCGCTCCTCCGGCTCTGCCGCCGGTTCCGCCGGCTCGTTGAGACGGCGCTGGAACACTTCGTAGGCGGAGTTCGGATCGATCGTCTTCTCGTAGCGCCCGCGCAGCGAACTGTGTGAGATCACACCCTTGCGCTCCTCCGGCGTGACCGGACCGACCCGCGCCGAGGGCGGCCGTATCATCGCGCGCTCCACCATCGAGGGCGTGCCGTTGCCCTCCAGGAACGAGAGCAACGCCTCCCCTTTACCGAGCTCGGTGATCGCCTTGAACGTGTCGATCTTCGGATTGGCGCGGAACGTCTCGGCGGCGGCGCGCACCGCCTTCTGGTCGCGCGGCGTGAAGGCGCGCAGCGCGTGCTGCACGCGGTTGCCGAGCTGCGCCAGCACCCGGTCCGGCACGTCGAGCGGGTTCTGCGTGACGAAGAACACGCCGACGCCCTTGGAGCGGATCAACCGCACCACCTGCTCGACCTTGTCGAGCAGCGCCTTCGGCGCGTCGTTGAACAACAGGTGCGCCTCATCGAAGAAGAAGACGAGCTTCGGCTTGTCGAGGTCGCCGACTTCCGGGAGCTTCTCGAACATCTCCGACAGCAGCCAGAGCAGGAAAGTCGCGTACAGTCGCGGGTTCTCCATCAGCTTGTCGGCCGCCAGGATGTTGACGATGCCGTAGCCGTTACGGTCAGTGCGCATCAGGTCCTGGATGTCGAGCGCCGGCTCGCCGAAGAACTTGGCTCCGCCCTGGTTCTCCAGCACCAGCAGCTGCCGCTGCACCGCGCCGACGGTGGCGGCCGCGACATTGCCGTAGCGCCGGCCGATGTCCTTGGCGTTCTTGGAGATGTGCGCCAGCAGCTCGCGGAAGTCCTTCAGGTCGACGAGGCCGCCGGACTCCAGGCCTTTCAGCTCCGGATCGTCATCGGCGTAGCGGAACGCGATGTTGATGACGCCTTCCTGCGTGTCGTTGAGGTCGAGCATGCGCGAGAGCAGCAGCGGCCCCATCTCCTGCACGGTGGCGCGGATCGGGTGCCCCTGCTCGCCGAACAAATCCCAGAACACGACCGGGAACTCGTCCGGCTGGTAGTCCAGCCCCATCTCCTTGGCGCGGCTGACGAACGCGTCCTTCGCTTCGCCGACGGCGGCCAGGCCGGAGAGGTCGCCCTTCACGTCGGCTGCGAACACCGGCACGCCGGCGCGCGCGAAGCCTTCCGCCATCACCTGCAGCGACACCGTCTTGCCGGTGCCGGTGGCGCCGGTCACCAGACCGTGGCGGTTGCCGAAACGCAGCTGCAGGTATTCGGGCTTGCCGCTCTTCCCGACAAAGATCTTGCCGTCCTCGTCCACGTCCGCCATCGACCGCCGCTCTCCGTCTTCCGCAGGTGCCAATCGGCGCGACCGTTATAGCGTGGAGCCCACCGGGCTGCCATCGCGCCGTCTTATCCACCGATTGAGCCGCCGCGGAGCCTACGATCCGCCGCGTGCTTGTCATCGGAGGGCACCGCGTTCAATATGCCGCCCCGCCGCCGCCAGTCGGATCACAAGAGGCCCGCATGGATGATCTGATCGAGCGCCTGATGACCACCACCGGAGTGGATCGGCCGCAGGCCGAACGGGCGATCGGCATCATCCTCGACTTCCTGCTGAAGGAGGGCCCCGCCGACAAGGTGCAGGCGCTGGTCGAGCAGATGCCGGGCGCGGCCGCGTTGGTGGAGGCGGAGCGTGCCAACGGCGGCTCCGGCGGTTTCTTCGGCGGGATGGGCGGCCTCATGGGCGCCGCCAACCGGCTGATGGGCGCCGGGCTCAGCATGGGTCAGGTGCAAGGCGTCGGCCGTGAGTTCCTGGCGTATGCGCGTGAGAAGGCCGGCGAGGACACGGTGGGTGAGGTCGTCAGCGCCGTTCCGGGGCTTAGTCAGTTCATCTAGTTCCTGTAGTTGCGTTTGAGTTTGCGTACCGTGGGCGCGTGAGCGCTCGCGATGTGAAATTTTTTGAGCAGGAGCGCTTCATGACCTATCCCATCAGCGCCCTCGACGGCATCGATGCGGGTACGGTTGCGCGTCTGAAGGCGGCCGGCATCCGCACCACCGAACGCCTTCTGGAGGCCGCCAAGGACGCGAAGGGACGCAAGGCGCTGGAGGAGCAGATCGGAGTGGATGCGAAGCGGCTGCTGTGCTGGGCCAATATGGCGGACCGCATGCGCATCAAGGGCATGGGGCGGGATTACGCGGAACTTCTGCGCCAGGCCGGCGTCGACACGGTGCGCGAGCTCAAGCATCGCAACGCGGCGCGGCTCGCGCGCGCCATTGCCGCCGCCAACCAAAAGCGCCGGCGGGTCAGGCTGCCGCCGTCCGAGAAAGCGGTGACACGCTGGATCGATCAGGCCAAGAAACTGCCGCTGAAGATCAGCTACTGAGACGCCATGAGCCTGAGCCAACGCGCAGCCGCTCGGGAAAGCGCCGCCGCAGGTGATCCGCTGGCGCGGCTGCTCGCGCTCGGCCGCCCGCTGGTGATGGGCATTCTCAACGTGACGCCGGACTCGTTCTCCGACGGCGGCCGCTTCATCGCGCCCGCGGAGGCGGTCAGGCGCGCGCAGGCGATGATCGCGGAAGGCGCCGACATCCTCGACATCGGCGCGGAATCGACGCGGCCGGGCGCGTCGCCGGTCGCGGCCGATGACGAATGGCAGCGGCTGGCGCCGGTGCTCGCGTCCGTGGTCGCGCTCGGCACGCCGGTTTCGATCGACACGATGAAGGCGGAGATCGCCGCCAAAGCGCTCGCCGCCGGCGCAGCCATCGTCAACGACGTGTGGGGGCTGCAGCGCGATCCGGAGATGGCGCGCGTGGTGGCCGAGGCCGACGTTCCGATCGTGGTGATGCACAATCGCACGGCGGTCGACCCGGCGATCGACATCTTGGCGGACATCGAAGCGTTCTTCCGCCGCTCGCTCGCGATTGCCGAGAATGCCGGTATCCGGCGCGAGCGCATCGTGCTCGATCCCGGCATCGGCTTTGGCAAGAACGCGGAGCAGAGCATCGCGGCCATCGCCAATCTCGACCGGCTGGCAGCGTTCGGGCTGCCCCTCCTGATGGGGCTCTCGCGCAAGCGCTTCGTGGCGTCGGTCTCGAAATCGGAGGCGGAGCAGCGTCTGGGCGGCTCGCTGGCCGGCAACGTGCTGGCGGTGAAGTACGGCGCCAACATCGTGCGCGTGCACGACGTCGCCGAAACCGTCCAGGCGCTGCGCGTCGCGGTCGCGATCGAGGCGGTCCGCCGCCGCGATGACTGAGGCGCTGGTCGCATTCGGCGGCAATGTCGGCGATGTGCGCGCGACGCTTGCAGCCGCCATCGCCCGCTTCTGCGACGGCGAGGCGGTGCGGCTGACGGCCCGCTCGTCCGATTACCGCACGCCACCGTGGGGCATCGAGGAGCAGCCGCCCTTCGTCAACCTGTGCATCGCAGTCGACACCGAGCTCGCGCCGCTGGCGCTGCTGCAGCGGGGCTTGGCGGTGGAGCGCGCGTTCGGTCGCGACCGGGGCAGCGAGCAGCGCTGGGGGCCGCGCACGCTCGACATCGATATCCTCGTCTATGGCGACCTGACGCTGGATACACCCGAGCTGGTGCTGCCGCATCCGCGCCTGCTGGAACGCGCGTTCGTGCTGGTGCCGCTGTGCGATATCCG
>DASWSO010000071.1:0-8092 GCA_036402635.1 Xanthobacteraceae bacterium | reverse complement strand
TCCTTCTCGACCTGCGCCTTGGCGGCCTTCTTCTCGGTGAACGGCGCCGTGCCGGCAGGATCGCGCTTGCCCAGTTCGGCCGGCCTCCCTGGCGCGACACGGAACGGTGCCGCGATATCGCCGCGGGCGGGCGGCCGACGGGATCGCGCCGTCACTTCGCCTCCAGCCCGAGCCGGCGGATCAGATCGGCCTTGAACTTGTAGTCGGAGACCGTCTGCGCGCGGAACTGCGCGCCGCTGAGATAGGTGACGCCGCCTCCGGCATTGTCCGCCGCCTTCTGCACGGCTTCCGTCTTCGCCGCATTGGCGCAGGCGCCCTCGAGCCGGGCGCGGACCGCATCCGGGATGCCTTTCGGCGCGAACACGCCGTTGTGGCCGGGCGGCACCGAATGCGCGACCCCGAGTTCCTTCGCGGTCGGCGCATCGGGCAGGTTGGCGCGGCGCTTGTCGGCGAACACGGCGAGCACACGCAGGTTCAGCCCGCGGATCGAGGCGAGCGCGGTCGAGGCGAAATCGAGATCGCCCTTGAGCAGGATCGGCAGCATCGGATTGTCGCCGCGGAACGGCACGTTCTGCACCTTGAGCCCGAGCGCTTCGGCGAGGTTCTCGGCGGCGAGATGCGGGATCGAGCCGACGCCGGCATGGCCGTAGGTGAGTTTCCCTGGATTGGCGGCGGCCGCGGCAAACAGGTCCGGCGCGGTCTTGAACGGGGAGTCCTGCGTCACCGCGATCGCGAACACGTTCTCCCAGTACTGGCAGACGTATTCGAAGCTATCGACGTCATAGCGCACGCCTTTGACCAGAAACGGCGCATTGGCGATCGGCGTGGTCGGGCCGCCGCCGAGCACGTAGCCGTCCGGCGCCGCGGAGGCGAGGGCGTTGAAGCCGATGGTGCCGGCGGCGCCGTCGCGGTTTGCGATCACGACATTCTGGCCGAGCTCGGAGGCGAGCGCGCTCGCGATCGTGCGTCCCATCGAGTCGACGCCGCCGCCCGCCGGCCACGGGATGATCATCTCGACCGGCCGGGTGGGCCAAGTCGGCTGGCTGGAGGCGGGGGATGCGGCGAGGAAGGAGGGGAGGGCGAGAGCAAGCGCAAGCAGACGCAGCGGCATGGCGTCAGGTCTCCTTTGCGTCAGCCTGCCTCCCCGGTGCCGGGCTGGCAAGCGCGCCGGGCCCGCCGCCCTTCTGATCGCGATAGCGCGTCAGCAGGCGCTCGAATGTCGCGATCAGCGCGGTCTCGATCTCCGGCCGGCGCTCCAGGCGGCTCAACAGCATGGCAGCAGATTCGATGGTGGAGAGCGCATCGCGGCGCGCTTCCCGCCGCAGCTTGCCGTAGCGCGAAGGCCGCCGCGGGTTGAGCACGACGCGCTTGCATTTGAGCATCCAGGCGTTGCGCCACCACAGCGCCTTCGCTTGGCTCCAGGTGCCGTCGAGCAGGATCACGCCCTCGATGTTGCGCAGCGCCGATTCCTGGTTGTCGGCGGCCTCGCCCTTCTTGTTCACGACCACGAGCTCGCGTTCGGGCGCGATCTGCGCGGCCTTGACGGAACCGAGGTAGAGGATCGCCCAGCGCTGCGGATCGGCCTCCCGGCCCAGGATCTTGCTGAGGCTCGGCCACGACAGGCCGATCTTCAGCAGCGCGTTCTTGAAATGCACCGTGGTCAGCCGCGCGGTGCCGAGCGCCTTGTCCTGCTCCTGCGGGTGCTGCAGCACCAGCAGTCCGATGCGGTTATCGATCGGGGTGACGCCCGAGCAGACGCACAGCTCCGGCGGCTTGCCGCAGCGCGGGCAGTCGGCGGTTTCCGCCGGTGCAGTGTGTTTCGCTCGATCGGGTCTGGTTTCGTTCATCGCCCGCGTATACGCCAAAGCCGTCATGGCCGCACCCTTGCGTTTCGCGGCATTGACCGCCGTCAATGCCGGCGCCAGCGCGGCTTGCACAGAGTATCGGGGTGCGGCGTTGACTCTCCGCACCCGCATCCCATTTCCGCGCTCTGGAGACCAGCCATGGACGTGCCGACGATCGGCCGCAGCGAGGAACTCAACCGTATGGAGATGATGCGGAGCGGCAGCGCCGGCGCCCGGCACGACAGCGAAGTGCCGGAGATCGATCTGCTCAGCCCACTGACGTTGCGCGGGACCACGTTCCGCAACCGCATCGTGATGTCGCCGATGTGCCAGTACAGCGCCGACGAGGGCATGGCCAACGACTGGCACCTCGTGCACCTCGGCAGCCGTGCCGCCGGCGGCACCGGCCTCGTGATGGTTGAAGCGACCGCGGTCGAGCGCGACGGGCGCATTTCTCCCGGCGACGTCGGCATCTGGAGCGACGATCACGCGCCGCCGCTGGCGCGCATCGCGGCTTTCGTCACCAGCCAGGGCGCCGTGCCCGGCATCCAGCTCGCGCATGCCGGGCGCAAGGCGAGCTGCCGCGCGCCGTGGGAAGGCGGCGCGGCGCTCAAGCCGGAAGAGGGCGGCTGGATGACGGTGGCGCCGAGCCCGCTGCCGTTCAACCAAGGTGATCCGCCACCGCGGGCGCTGCGGGCGGCCGACATCGAGGACGTGGTGCGCGCTTTCGAACTGGCGGCGCGGCGCGCGCTCGCCGCCGGGTTCAAGGTGCTGGAAGTGCACGCAGCCCACGGCTACCTGCTGCACCAGTTCCTCTCGCCGCTGAGCAACCAGCGCGACGACGACTACGGCGGCAGTTTCGACAACCGCATCCGCCTCGTGCTGCGCGTCAGCGAGCGGGTGCGCGCGATCATGCCGGACGAGCTGCCGCTGTTCGTGCGCATCTCGGCGACCGACTGGGTCGATGGCGGCTGGGATCTGCCGCAGTCGGTGGAGCTCGCCAAGCGGCTGAAGGCCGTGGGCGTCGACCTGATCGACGTCTCCAGCGGCGGCATCGTGCCGACCGCCCGCATCCCGGTGGCGAAGGGCTATCAGGTGCCGCATGCCCGCCGCATCCGCGCCGAGGCCGGCATCCGCACCGGCGCGGTCGGCCTGATCACCGAGGTTGCGCACGCCAACGAGATCATCACCGAAGGCGACGCCAACATGGTGTTCATCGCCCGCGAGATGATGCGCGAACCGTACTGGGCGCTGAAGGCGCAGGCGCAGCTCGGAGCCGAGCCGGTCTGGCCGCTGCAATATGGCTACGCGGTGAAGCGCCGCGCCAAATAGGTCCCGCGGTTCCGTTCCTGCGTCCAGCCGGCTAGGCTGGCACGCATGAACGTGATGACCCCGTTGCCGGCGATTCCCGTGCTCGACCTGCGCGACGGCGGCCCGCTCCGCCAGGCGAGCGAAGGCCGGCAGCGCGCCCGCGCTTTGCGCGACGATTGCCTCGCTTGGCTGCCGCGCGGATCGGCGGCGGCGCTGCCGCTGCTCGATGCGGTCGCACGCCGCTGGCTGCGGCGCTCGCGCTCGCCGTACCTCGGCGAGATCGACGCGATCGCGGCCATGCTCGGCTTTCCCGGCATCTGGTTCCTCAACGCCAGCTACCAGTGGGGCTGCACCACGCTCGCCCGCGATGAAGACGGCACGCCATGGCTCGCGCGCACGCTCGACTGGCCGTTTCCGGGGCTCGGTCGCCACGCCGAGGTCGCGCGCCTGCAGGGACCGGCCGGCGATTTCTACAGCGTGACCTGGCCGGGTTACGTCGGCGCGCTCACCGCGATGGCACCGGGCCGTTTCGCGGCGGCGATCAACCAGGCGCCGCTGCGGCGGCGGACCACGCATCACTGGCTGCGCGTGGCTGACCTTGCGATCAACGCGGCCGGAACGTGGCGCAACCGCCAGATCCCGCCCGACCAGCTGCTGCGGCAGGTGTTCGAGACCTGCGGCAGCTTCGCGGAGGCGCGCGCGATGCTCGAAGCAACGCCGATCGCGCGGCCGGTGATCTATGTCCTGGTCGGCTGCACCGCCGGCGAGCGCTGCGTGATCGAGCGCACCGAGGAGGAATTTTCCACCAGCACCGAGGCGACCTGCGCCACCAATGATTGGATGCCGCGCCGGCCGGGCTGGGAAGGCCGCATCGCGGCCGAGAAGCTGTTCAGCTGCTCGTTCGAGCAGGCGGCGGAAGGAAGCATCATGCGCCGCGACGCGCTCGCCGGCTGGCGCGCGCCGCTCCCCGCCGTGGATTTCGCCTGGGTGACGCCGCCGGTGCTCAATCCGTACACGCGGTTGGCGGCAGCGATGTGCCCGGCGAGCGGGACGCTGCGCGTCTGCGGTTACGAGCACGTGCCCGGAACCGAGCTGCCGCAACCGGTGACGCAAGCCTGCGAGGTCACGGCGCCGCTCGCGGCGTGACCTCGCTTGGGTCGGCCTTACGTCAGCGGCACCGGCACGCCTCTGCGGCGCAGGATGGCGTCGACGCTCCACGGCCCGCCGCCCGCGAACACGAGGTAGAGGAACACGAAGCAGAATGCGACCGCCGGGCGTCCGTCGTTGAGCAGCGGGAAGAAATTGCGCGGCGCATGCGAGATGAAATACGCGAACGCCATTTCGCCCGACGCCAGGAAAGCGGCGCCCCGCGTGAACAGGCCGAGCACGATCAGCGTGCCGCAGGTGATCTCCACAACCCCGGCCCACCAGAACAGCTGAAACGGCCGGATGCCCGCATAGGCCGGGTTGAGCGGAATGCCGAGGAATTTGCCGGTGCCGCTTTGCAGGTACAGCAGGCCGAGCATGATGCGCATGACGCTGAGCATGCGCGGGGCCCATACGGTCTCGAGTTCGCGGACGAGCATTCCAATTCCTCCATGGCGCCGCGGACGAATGCCGCGACCTTGCCTCGCCATGAACACCGGATCGGGACGTCTATTTCACTGCGTGGCGGCATGCCGCAGGTGCGCTTTGCGAATGGCTTGCGCCGGTTCCCATCGTTGCCGCTTCGTGCCACCATGCGGGACGCGTCAGCATAAGGAGGCGCCGAGATGTATTGCGTGGTCTGGACCTACAAGATGCCGCCCGGGCATTCCGCCGAGCAGATCGCCGCGCTGTTCGCCAAGACCGCCGACATCTACATCGGCGTGCCTGGCTTGATCCGGAAATACTTCGGCCATTCCGACGACCGGCTCGCGGTGGTCGGCATCTATCTGTGGCAGTCGAAGGCGGATGCGGACGCGTTCTATTCGCCCGACTGGATCGCCGGCGTCACCAGCCGCTGGGGCTCGATGCCGGCGAAGGCCGAATGGCAGATCCCGCAAGTGGTGGAGAGTGTGGAAGGCCGCGTCGTTACCGATGCGCCGGTGCCGCGGCTCGACGCCGCCGAATAGCGGCCGCAGGCCGCCGCTTAGTCGCAGGTCTGGCGAATCGAATCGTCGAGCTGCTTGATCGAGGTGTCGAGCGAGGCCAGCGTATCGCGCCGCTTGCCGCCCTTCAGGCATTCGGCCGCGACCGCCCGGTAGGCTTTCGAGATTCCCACGAACTCGCCGCTGGCGCTGCAGAACGTGTTCTTGAACGTCGCCTTGGCCTTGTCGTCGGCCGGCTGACCCTTCTGCTTGATCTCGGCCATCTCCGCCTGCAGCACCTGATTGGCGACCTGCACCGTATCCTCGACCCGCTTCATCACGTCGTCGCAATCGTCGGCGCGCGCGGGCGCGGCGCATAGCAGCGCGAGCGCGAGTGCGGACAGGGTGAACGCTTGCATGGCGGTTCTTTCGGTGCCGGTGCTCATTGGCAGCTCGTGTCGATCTGGGTCTGCAGCTTGCGTACCGGCCGGTCGATCTCGGCCAGCTCCTTGAAGCGCTTCTCCTCGCCTTCTTCGAGGCACTCCTCGCGGACGATGCGCAACAGCTTCATCATGCCGAGCCCCTCGGCGACGGCCGCGCATTTGGCCGCCTGCGGCTTCTCGCCTTCGAACTTCAGCTTGTCGATCATCGTCTTGAGGCTCTGCGTGACGGTCTCGCAGTCGTCCGCCGCGTCGGCATTCGGCGCCAAGCCGAGCATGGCGGCCGCGAGCATGGCGGCCGCGACCGCGGCGGCTCGTAGGGTTCTGGTGATCATCGCTGCGCTCCGTTCGGTACGAACCGGACCATCGTACCGGCACGCTGTCAAGCAAGCCGGCCGGCGGGCGGCGAGAGGGTCGGCGATGTGCATCATCGGCGTCACGCGCCGTCGCGGAGCTTGCGCTGCACCCGCTCGTCGAAGCGCGCGACGCTGACCACCACGCGCTGGTGCGTGCCGCCGCCGATCGGCTCGCGCGCGTCGCGCACCTCGACCCGGAACGTGACGGTGCGGCCCTCGACCGCAACCACCTCCGCGGTGGCAGTGACGGCGAGGCCGACCGGCGTCGCCGCGACATGGCGCACGTCGAGATGGATGCCGAGGCTCTGGTGGCCGGGCGGAAGCAGGTGCTCGACGGCCGATAACGCCGCCGCCTCGATCAGGTTGATCATCACCGGGGTCGCGAGCACGGCGATGCGGCCGGAGCCGACGAACGGCGCCGTGTGCTCCGGCGCGACCGTGAGCGCGGCCGTGCCGGTGAGGCCGGGGCGGATGCCGGAAAGATCGATCATGGCGCCAATGTAGGGCGGCGCGCGCGACGGCGTAACCGGGAAGGCGAGGACGCGCGTCGTGCGAAGCGCTGCTAGGCGGCCGGGCGGAAGGCGGTCGCCTCGCGGAAGCTGCGCAACTGTTTCTCGATCTCGGCCAGATAGGTCGGCAGGTTCGGATCGGTATCCGGGCAGTTGAACACCGGCTTGGTGAGCCAGCCCTGCTGCGCCACCGCGGCCACCACCGCTTCGGTCGCCAGCTCGATATCCGCGCTCACGCCGGTGTCGGCCGCCCGCAGCACCGCCCAGCCGGCTTCGAGCCAGCGCGCGTCCTTGCGCAGCGTGCGCGGCAGGTCCTCGATCAGGGCGCGCCGCGCATCCGCGAGCGTGCGCATGCAGCGGATCGGACCCCATTTGGGAGTGACGAAGTAGGCGAGCTCGTCGTGCCAATGCATCGCGGAGCCTCGAAAAAGTGACGCTCCGCTGTAGGCACCGCATGGTTAACAAGAGGTTAAGTCGCGCCGCTCACGGCTCCTCCGGCAGCGCGCCGCGCGGCGACCACATGCTGGAGCGGCCGGTGATGCACGTCACCGCGCCGTGCCAGGCCAGCCATTGCGTAGGGTGGGCAAAGGCGCCGCTTGGCGCCGTGCCCACCGTTCGCCGCGCCCGGAAAAGATGGTGGGCACGCTGCGCTTTGCCCACCCTACGGCGCTTGGTGCAGCGGCGCGCACCCGAGGTCCAGCACGTAGGGCGGGTTAGCCGCAGGCGTAACCCGCCGAAAGCCGTCGGACGGAGCGGCGGATTACGCTTACGCTCATCCGCCTACGCGCTTGCTGATCCAGTGGGCGGGACAATCCAGCTCGCGCAGATCAGCGCTTGCCGCGCGGCTCGTTCAACGCCTCCCGCACTGCGCCGCCGACGATGCCGGGCAGGTCGGCACGCAAGCTCCGGATGTCCTGCCGCGCCGCGCGGATCTCATTCTCGACGGATTCGAACCGCGTTTCGGTCTTCTCCTGAAACGCCAGCAGGTCGGTGTGCACCGCCTTGACCTGCTGCGTCAGAAAACCGAACGAGCCTTCAAGCTCGCCGACGCGGCGCTTGAGGTCGCGGATTTCGGCTTCGACGTTCATGCGCGCCGACTTACCATAAAGCCACCAGCTGCGCGAGCGTCTGGCGGTGCGCCCTCATCGGTCTCGCGGCTTCGCGCCAAGCCACCAGCGCGTAGGGCGGGTTAGCCGCAGGCGTAACCCGCCGAAAGCGGTCGGACGGAACGGCGGATTACGCTTACGCTAATCCGCCCTACTAATCCGTGCCGCCCCTACGCGCCGCCGGGGCGGCCCAGGCGCCATTGCCGTTTTTCCGGCGCGCGACTTGCCACGCAATTGGAACTCGATTCTGATGGGCAATGAATGCGTCCTGTCGGGTCGCGCTGGAAAGTCTCACTGCGAAACACTGGCGCGCATCCGGGACGGTCCGCGGTCGAAAAACATCGGGAGGAGGCGGTCATGATCAATCGGATGATCTGGAGCGCGCTGACGAGCATCGGCCTGTTATTGGCCGGCGCGGCACCGCAGGCCGCGGCGCAATCGATTTCAAAGACGGTGA
>DASWSO010000070.1:0-1570 GCA_036402635.1 Xanthobacteraceae bacterium | reverse complement strand
CCGACCAACTGGCCCGGATGACGGCCGGGCTTCTCCAGCAGCACGTCGAAGCTGCAGCCTTCGGTGCGGGCGTTGAAGGCGGCCTGGTGGCGATGCAGCGCAGCATGCAGGGTCGCCAAACGCTCGGCCATGCCGGCGGCCGGCGTGCCGGGCCGCGGGGAATATTTGAACGAGAACGCGGCTGCGAACCCGACCTCGTCGATCAAAGCGAGCGTCTCGCGGAAGTCCGCGTCGGTCTCACTCGGGAAGCCGACGATGAAGTCGGACGAGAAGGCGAGCGCCGGTTGCGCGTGCCGCAGCCGCTCAATGATCCGCAGGTAATCGGCACGGGTGTGGCGGCGGTTCATGGCGTCGAGCATGCGGTCCGAGCCGGACTGCACCGGCAGGTGCAGGTAGGGCATCAGCTGCGGCAGGTCGCGGTGGGCGGCGATCAGGTCGTCGCCCATGTCGCGCGGATGGCTGGTGGTGAAGCGCAGGCGCGCGATCCCGGGCACTTCCGCCACGCGCTGCAGCAGCAAGGCGAGCGTCCAGCTCCGCCCGTCCGGTCCGGCGCCGTGATAGGCATTCACGTTCTGCCCGATCAGGGTGATCTCGCGCACGCCCGCGGCGGCGAGCCGCTCGACCTCTTCGACGATCCGCGCGACCGGGCGCGAGACCTCGGTGCCGCGGGTGTAGGGCACGACGCAGAAGGTGCAGAACTTGTCGCAGCCCTCCTGCACCGTCACGAACGCGGTGACGCCGCGGCGACGGATCGCCTGCGGGCTCGCCGGCGCGAGGAAGTCGAACTTGTCCTCCACCGGGAATTCGGTGTCGACCACGCCGGGCGACTGCTCGGCCGCGGCGATCAGGGCGGGGAGGCGGTGGTAGCTCTGCGGCCCGACCACTAGGTCGACGACCGACGCGCGGCGGATGATCTCGCCGCCTTCCGCCTGGCCGACGCAGCCGGCCACCGCGACCATCATGTCGCGGCCGTTGGCGCGCGCCGCTTCCTTCAGAACGCGCATGCGGCCGACTTCCGAATAGACCTTTTCGGCGGCCTTTTCGCGGATGTGGCAGGTGTTGATGACCACGAGATCGGCATCCTCGGCCGTCTCCGTCGCGGAAAAGCCGTCCTGCGCCAGAACCTCCGCCATACGATCGGAATCGTAGACGTTCATCTGGCAGCCGTAAGACTTGACGTAGAGCTTGCGCATTCGCGGGTTCTGAAGGGTTGATCCGGCCGCCTGCCGGTCTTAGCGGCTCCGGAACAAAAATGGAATGCCGGCGGTCCGCGGGCGGCGGCTAACGCCGCTCCGCCAGCACCTTGGCGACCGCCGCGCGCAGCTCCGGAATGCCGGCGCCGGTGCGCGACGATGTCGTCAGCACGCCCGGATAGGCGGCCGGGTGCTTGGCGAGCGCGGCGCCGACCGCATCGATGCGCTCGGCCAGTTCATCGGGTTTCACCTGGTCCGCCTTGGTGAGCACGATGGCGTAGCTCACCGCCGCCTCGTCGAGCGAAGCCAGCACCGGCTGGTCCGCGTCCTTGAGGCCGTGGCGGCCGTCCACCAGCACGTAGACGCGCGCCAGGTTG
>DASWSO010000069.1:0-4676 GCA_036402635.1 Xanthobacteraceae bacterium | reverse complement strand
ACGTCGTCCCCGAATACCTGCAAGAGGCGTGCACGCCGGAGAACCTTGCCGACGCGCTGCTGCGGTTGCTGCCGGACACGCCGGAGCGGACGCGGCAGGTGCAGGCGTTCGAGCGGCTCGATGCGCTGATGCAGATCGGGTCCGCGGCACCGAGCGAACGCGCAGCCGACATCGTCCTGTCGCTGGCGCGGCGGTGACGAGCTACCGCCCTCGTTCACTGCCGTGGCGAAAGCGAGTCCGAGCGCTCACGAGATCACCTTGCTGCTGTCAAACTCCCTTCGCACAGCCGCTCTATCTTCTGCCTTGCGGACGATGGCTCTGACGTGAGGAGGCAGCATGGGTGCGGTCATGATCAAGTGCCCGGTCACCGGCAATCCAATCCCGACCGGCGTCGCGGCTGAGCGCGAGGCATTCGCCCGCACTCCGGTGTTCATGGCGCGCTGCTACTGCCGCCATTGCCTGACCGAGCACGAATGGTTTGCGCAGGAAGCGTGGGTCGAGGAGGCGCGCGCCGAGCCGCGCTATGAGGCGGCTTAGGACGCAAGCCCAGTCATGGCCGGGCTCGTCCCGGCCATCCACGTCTGTCCTCCGCGCATGCAAGCAAGACGTGGATGTCCGGCGCAAGCTTGTGCTCGGTCCGACCGCAGGCCGGACCGGCGTGCCGGCTCTGCTTACAAGTCGTGCGCTACGAGCGGCGCTCCGGCTGGACGTAATCGCGCTTGGGTGAGCCGGTATAGAGCTGCCGCGGCCGGCCGATTTTCTGGCTCGGATCCTCGATCATCTCCTTCCACTGCGCGATCCAGCCGACGGTGCGGGCGAGCGCGAACAGCACCGTGAACATGCTGGTCGGGAAGCCCATCGCCTTCAGCGTGATGCCGGAATAGAAGTCGATGTTGGGATAAAGCTTTTTCTCGACGAAGTACTCGTCGTGCAGCGCGATCTTCTCGAGCTCCATCGCGACCTGCAGCAGCGGGTCGTCCTTGTGCCCGGTCTCCTTCAGCACTTCGTGGGTGGTGAGCTGCATGATCTTGGCGCGCGGATCGTAGTTTTTGTAGACCCGGTGGCCGAAACCCATGAGCCGGAACGGGTCGTCCTTGTCCTTGGCGCGCTTGATGAATTCGGGAATGCGGTCGGGCGTGCCGATCTCCGCCAGCATCTTCAGTGCCGCCTCGTTGGCGCCGCCATGCGCCGGGCCCCACAGGCAGGCGATGCCGGCGGCGATGCAGGCGAACGGATTGGCGCCGGAGGAGCCGGCGAGCCGCACCGTCGAGGTCGAGGCATTCTGCTCGTGGTCGGCGTGCAGGATGAAGATGCGGTCCATGGCGCGCGCCAGTACCGGATTGATCTTGGAGTCCTCGCACGGCACCGCGAAGCACATGCGCAGAAAATTCGCGGCGTAATCAAGATCGTTCTTCGGGTACACGAACGGCTGGCCGATCGAATACTTGTACGCCATCGCGGCCAGCGTCGGCATTTTGGCGATCATGCGGATCGACGCGACCATGCGCTGGTGCGGATCCGAGATATCGGTCGAGTCGTGATAGAAAGCGGAGAGCGCGCCGACGCAGCCGACCATCACGGCCATCGGGTGCGCGTCACGGCGGAACCCCTGGAAGAAGCGCATCATCTGCTCGTGCACCATCGTGTGATGGGTCACGCGCTCGTCGAAGTCGCGCTTCTGGATCTTGGTCGGCAGCTCGCCGTACAGCAGCAGGTAGCAGGTCTCCAGGAAATCGCCGTGCTCGGCGATCTGCTCGATCGGGTAGCCTCGATAGAGCAGGACCCCTTCGTCGCCGTCGATATAGGTGATCTTCGACTCGCAGCTCGCCGTCGAGGTGAAGCCCGGGTCGTAGGTGAACATCCCGGCCTGGGCGTAAAGCTTGCTTATATCGATGACTTCCGGCCCGATCGTTCCGGTTTTGATCGGGAACGCCCAGCTGTGGTTGTCGACATTCAGCGTGGCGGATCGGACGTTCGCGCTCGGCGTCTTCGCATCCATATGGAGCCCTCGATCTGATCGCGGGCCGGGAGGCCCGTGCGGCCGTTTGCGCCGTGAAGTGAGACCCGGCGCGCGCTTACGGCGGCGTCATCCGGCGCGCTTCCCGTAGCTTATAAAGGGGGTGCCCGCAAGTTCCGCAAGGCGTTCCCGGCGCGCTGGCAAGGGCTTAGCGGGCCGGCTCCGGCGTCGGCGCGGCGGCCTGGTCGCGCAGGCGGGCGAGGCTTTCCTCGCGCCCGAGCACCAGCAGAACGTCGAAGATGCCCGGCGAAGTCGCGCGTCCGGTGAGCGTCGCACGCAGCGGCTGTGCCACCGCGCCGAGCTTCATCCCGGTGCGCTCGGCGAAGCCGCGCACCGCGGCTTCCAGCCGCTCGCTGTTCCACTCCGGCACATCGCTGAGTTCGCTGGCCAAGCCGGCGATCACCCGCCGCGCTTCCGGCGTCAGCAGCGCGCGCGCTTTGTCGTCGAGCGACAGCGGCCGCTCGGCGAACAGATAGCGCGAGCTGTCGATCAGCTCGACCAAAGTCTTGGCGCGCTCCTTCAGGCCCGGCATCGCCTGCAGCCACTTCGCCCGCAGCGTGTCGTCGAGCCGCGCCGCGATCTCGGCGCCGCCGGCGATATGCGGCAGCACCTGCTCGATCGCCGCCATCAGCTCGGCGTCCGGCGTGCTGCGCATGTACTGGCCGTTGAGGTTTTCCAGCTTGGCGAAGTCGAAGCGCGCCGGCGCCCGGCCGATGTGCGGCAGGTCGAAGGCTTCGAGCATCTCCTGCGTGGAAAAGAGCTCCTTGTCGCCATGGCCCCAGCCGAGCCGGACCAGATAGTTGCGCAGTGCCGCCGGGAGATAGCCCATGGCGCGGTAGGCGTCGACCCCGAGCGCGCCGTGCCGCTTCGAAAGCTTGGAACCGTCCGGCGCGTGGATCAGCGGAATGTGCGCCATCACCGGCACCTTCCAGCCGAGCGCCTGGTAGATCTGCGTCTGCCGCGCCGCATTGGTGAGATGATCGTCGCCGCGAATGATGTGGGTGACGTCCATGTCGTGGTCATCGACGACCACCGCCAGCATGTAGGTTGGCGTGCCGTCCGAGCGCAGCAGCACGAGGTCGTCGAGATGCTCGTTCTGCCACACAACCCGGCCCTGCACCTGATCCTCGATCACGGTCTCGCCCTCGTTCGGCGCCCGCAGCCGGATCACCGGCTTCACGCCGGCAGGCGCCTCCGATGGATCGCGATCGCGCCAGCGGCCGTCATAGCGGATTGGGCGTCCCTCCCGCCGCGCCGTTTCGCGCATCTCTTCGAGCTCCTGCTGCGAGGCGTAGCAGCGATAGGCCTTGCCGGTCGCCAGCAGCTGCTCCGCCACCTCCCGGTGGCGCGCCGCGCGGGAGAATTGGAAGACCGGCTCGCCGTCCCAGTCCAGGCCCAGCCAGGAGAGGCCATCGAGGATCGCCGTGATGGCGGCGTCGGTCGAGCGCTCGCGATCGGTGTCCTCGATGCGCAGCAGCATCTTGCCGCCGTGCCGCCGCGCATAAAGCCAGTTGAACAGCGCCGTGCGCGCCCCTCCGATGTGGAGGAAGCCCGTTGGGGAGGGAGCGAAACGTGCGACGACCGGCTCGGACAATGAAGTGCTTCCAAGGTTGAGGGGTGGCGCTTCCGGGGAAGCGCGGGTCGTGTAGCATAAGGGCGGCGGGACAGATAGCGCGGTCGCGGGAGCGCGCGCGATGGACGAGCCTGAGGGCGCGAGGGGGCGCGCGGCATCGTGGCCGCAGGACCGGGCGCGGGTCCGGCAGCTCGCGCGCTGGCCGCCGTGGCGGTTGCACGATCTCGCCATCGGCCTGGGCGAGCGACTGCGGGCGTGGCTCGCGGCCGAGGCGGGCGCCGGGCGGCTGGTGCCGTGGCTGCCGGTCGCCTTCGGTTTCGGCGCAGTGCTGTACTTCACCGCCGACCGCGAACCGGCCTTGTGGGCTGGCGCGGTGCTGTGCGCCGGATGCGGCGCGGCCGTGATCCTGCTGCGCCGGCAAGCCGCCGTCTTTGCCGCGGCGGCCCTGGCATTCTCGGCCTCGCTTGGGTTCGCGGCCGCCACTTGGAAGAGCGAGCGCATCGCGCATTCGGTGCTGCCGCGCGCCCTGTTCAACGTCGAGCTCGCCGGCTGGGTGGAGACCCGCGAGGAGCGCGAGCGCACCGACCGCATCGTGATCGCCGTGCACGAGATGAAGGCAGCGCGGCTCGCAACGCCGCTGCAGCGCGTGCGCGTCTCGGTGCGCAAGGGCACCGCCCCGCCGGTCGGCAGCTTTGTCGAATTGCGCGCGCGGCTGTCGCCGCCGTTGGCGCCGCTGCGCCCCGGCGGCTACGACTTCGCGCGCGACCTGTTTTTCCAGAAGATCGGCGCCTCCGGCTTTGCGCTTGGCGCGATCAGGATCGCCGAACCGCCGGTGCAGCCTGGCCTGTGGCTGCGCTACGCCGCCGTCATGCAAGGGATGCGCGACGCGATCGACACACGCATCCGCGCCGTGCTGCCAGGCGACAAGGGATCGATCGCCTCGGCGCTGATTACCGGCAAGCGCGACGCCATCTCGGCTCATGTCAACGATGCCATGTATGTGTCGGGCATCGGCCATGTGCTGTCGATCTCTGGCTATCACATGGTGGTGGTGTTCGGCGTGGTGTTCTTTGCGCTGCGTGCCTC
>DASWSO010000068.1:0-2980 GCA_036402635.1 Xanthobacteraceae bacterium | reverse complement strand
AGGCGGCGCCCGCGAGCAGACAGCGGGCGCTGCGCTCCGGCCCGAGCGGCACGTCCTGCGGATCGATCTTCGCGCAGTCCGGCAGCGCGACCTTGCAGCGCGGCGCGAACGAACAGCCGGGCGGCAGCCGGTCGAGCCGTGGCGGCGCGCCGGCGATGGTCTCGAGCCGGCTGCCGCGGTGGGCACCGTGCACCGTGGAAGCGAGCAACCCGCGCGTATAGGGATGCGCCGGCGCCTTCACCACGTCGCTCAAAGTGCCGGTCTCGACGATACGGCCCGCATACATCACGGCGATGCGGTCCGATATCTCGACCGCCACGCCGATGTCATGAGTGACGAAGATCACCGCCATGCCGCGCTCGCGCTGCAGCTCCCGCAGCAGCAACAGGATCTGGATCTGCACGGTGGCATCAAGCGCGGTGGTGGGCTCGTCCGCCAGGAGCACCTTGGGGTCGCAGGAGAGCGCCAGCGCGATCATCGCCCGTTGCCGCATGCCGCCCGACATCTCGTGCGGATAGGCGTCGAGCCGCCGGCGCGCCGACGGGATGCGCACGCCTTCGAGCATCTCCAGCGCGCGCTGGCGCCCGGCGCTCCAGGTGAGGCCGAGGTGGCGGACGACCGTCTCGGCGATCTGGTCGCCGATGGTGTAGACCGGATCGAGCGCCAGCATCGGCTCCTGGAAGATCATCGAGACAACGCCGCCGCGCAGGTCGCCGAGGCGGGCCTCGTCCATCGCCAACACATCCTCGCCGCCGACCCGCATCGAACCGGTGATGCGGGTGCGGTGCTGCGGCAGCATCCGCAGCAGCGCCCGCAGGGTGACGCTCTTGCCGGAACCCGACTCGCCCAGGAGGCCGAGCACCTCGCCCTGCCGCAGTGCAAGGCTCAACCCGTTGACGGCGTGCACGGTGCGCTCGCCGGTGAAGCGCACATGCAGGTCTTCGATCTCGACGATCGGGCTCATTGCGGCACCACCGGCGGCGGATACCGGAGTGGGATATCCTTGAACACCGGCCCGCGCGCGGTCGGCGGCGGATCCCCGGCATGACTATGCCCCGAATCCGGATCGACCATGTGGCAGGCAGCGGCGTGCGCCGGGTTGCCGGTCGCGGTCAGCGCCGGGACCTTGTCGCTGCACACCGGCTCGGCGAACGGGCAGCGCGTGTGGAAACGGCAGCCGGGCGGCGGATCGATCGGGTTCGGCGGGTCGCCGGTGATCGGCGCCTCCTGCGTGCGGCGATCCGGATCGAGCGACGGCATGGCGGCGAGCAGCGCCCGCGAATAGGGATGTCGCGCGTCGGCCCACAGCGTCTCGACCTCGGCGCTCTCCACCACCTGCCCAAGATACATCACGATGACGCGGTCGCTGATGAAGCGGACCACGTTCAGGTCGTGCGAGATGAACACGTAAGTGAGGCCGAACTCCTCCCGCAGGTCGACCAGGAGGTTGAGCACCTGCGCTTCCACCGACTTGTCGAGCGCCGAGACCGCCTCGTCGAGCAGCACCAGGCTGGGCCCGAGCGCGAGCGCGCGCGCGATATTGACGCGCTGGCGCTGGCCGCCGGAAAGCTCGTGCGGATAGCGCCCGGCAAACAGCGACGGGTCCAGGCCGACCTTGCGCAGCAGCTCGTGGGCACGGGCGCGCGCTTCTGCCGCCGCAACCCCGTGCACCTTCGGACCGAACGCGATCGTGTCCTCCACCGTCAGGCGGGGGTTGAGCGAGGCGTAGCTGTCCTGAAACACCATCTGCACGCGCCGCCGCAGCTCGCGTAGCGACAATACCGAGCCGACCGCCTCGCCGTCGAAGACGATGTCGCCGGCGTCAGGCGGGATCAGCCCGATCACCAGCCGCGCGGTGGTCGATTTGCCGCAGCCGGATTCCCCGACGATGCCCAGCACCTCGCCCTTGCGTACCGCGAAGCTCACGTCGTCGACGGCGCGCACCACGCCGCGGCGCCCCAGCATGCCGCCGCGTACGCCGAAATGCTTCGACAGCCCGCGCACCTCCAGCAGTGGCTGCAGCGGCCCGCCCACATCGCGCGGGCGCTCGAGCCCCTCAGTTGCCGACATCCGCCGCACCCCGCCCTCTTGCGCCCATCCGAAAGAACATCACGTCGGCCCTGCAAACACCAGGCCAGCCGACCGGCTCAGCTGCCGGTTTGCCGGCTGCGCCAAGCCTTGTACTCCTTGAGCGTTTCCTCGCTCGGCGGGAACGTGCCCGCAAGCGGCGCGCCGGCGCGCACGCGCTCGGCCAGCCAGGCCTCCATCTCTTCCTGCTCGACCGCCTCGCGGGCGATCTCCGCCGCGATCGCGCGCGGGACGATGACCACGCCGTCGGCGTCGCCGAGCACGATGTCGCCCGGATAGACCGCGACCCCGCCGCAGGCGATCGGCCGGCCATGCTCCAGCGCGTGATGCACGACGCGGTTCACCGGCGGGCTCGGCGCAGCGCAGAACACCGGGATCGCCATGCGGGAGATCGGCGCGCTGTCGCGCACCCCGCCGTCGGTGACGATGCCGGCGCCGCCGCGCACCATCAGCCGCGTCACCAGGATGTCGCCGCAGCAGGCGGCCCGCGTCTCCTCGCGGCAGTCCATCACCAGCACGTGGCCGGCCGGGGTCTGCTCGAAGGCCTCGCGCTGGGTCTCGTTCGAATCCGGCTTGATGCCGAAGCCGTCGAGGTCCTCGCGCGCCGGGATGTAGCGCAGCGTATAGGCGGGCCCGACCATGGGCGCGTCGTAGGCCGCGAGCGGCTTGACGCCGCGCAGCAGCACATTGCGGAGGCCGCGGCGAAACAAGCGGCCCGATACGGTCGCGGTGCTGGTTTTCCTGAAGTCGGCCAGAACGTCGGGTTCCAGTTCGGTCATCGCCCCTCGCCTGCTTGTTGGATGACCCGTCATGCCGGCGCTCGTCGCGGCATGACGGGAGCCTTTCACTCCGCCTTGATGTTGGCCTTGCGGATGACGGGAATCCAGGTGGC
>DASWSO010000067.1:0-1673 GCA_036402635.1 Xanthobacteraceae bacterium | reverse complement strand
TCGTTGAGGTAGAGTTCGAGGATCTTGTCCTTCGAATAGGTGCGCTCGATGCGCATCGCCAGCAGCGCTTCCTTGATCTTGCGATCGAACGAAACCTCGTTCGTCAGCAGGAAGTTCTTGGCGACCTGCTGCGTGATCGTGGAGGCGCCCTGCGGCCGGCGATTGGAGCCGAAATTCTGCAGGTACAGGACGGCGGCGCGGGCGATGCCGGTGAAATCGAGCCCGCCGTGGTCGTAGAAGTTCTTGTCCTCGGCGGCGAGGAACGCGTTGATCACCGGCTTCGGGATCGCCTGGATCGGCAAGTAGAGGCGGCGCTCGCGGGCATATTCGGCGACCAGCGAGCCGTCGGTCGCATGCACCCGCGTCATCACCGGAGGCTCGTAGTCGCGCAGCTGCGAGTAGTCCGGCAGGTCCTTCGAATAGTGCCACATCATGCCGGCGGCGCCGGCCACCGCCACCAGGAACACCACGGTTCCGACGGCGAAGCACCATCCCAGGAAACGAAGCAACAGCCTCATGCGGCTCGTCCAACCCCCGTCCGGCTCACGCCTGTGGTCCGCATCTGAGAGTGACCGCGAAACCGTGTGACATTAAGGCAGCGGGCGCATTCGCCGATGACGGTGGCACACCTACCCGAGCGGTGCCGTGGTCGCCCTGTTTTATGGTCAAACTGAGGCCGGCGCCCCTGACCAAAAGCAGCTTCAGGGCGTGCGGGAGACGCCGGTCCCCGCGAGCCTGGTGGCGAAAAACGCCTGCACCGCCTGGGCGATCGAATCGGTCGCCCGCTCGCGCCAGGGCGCCGAGGTCATCAGCTTGAGATCCTGCGGGCTGGACACGTAGCCGAGCTCGACCAGCACCGAGGGGACATCGGGCGCCTTCAGCACCTTGAAGCCGGCGGAGCGCAGCGGCTGCTTGTGCAGCCGAGCCGCCCGCCTGAGCTCGCCCACCAGCACACGGGCGAACTGGCTGGAGAAAGCCTTGGTCTCGCGGTGGGTGAGCTCGATCAGGATATCGGCCACGTCGTCCGGTTCGTTCGACAGGTCGACGCCGGCGATCGCGTCCACCCTGTTCTCGGCTTCGGCCAGCCGCGCCGCTTCGCCATCGCTGGCCGTCTCCGAGAGCGTGTAAACGGTGGCGCCGCGGGTGTCGGCGACCGGCCGCGCCATGGCGTCGGCGTGGATCGAGATGAACAGCGCGGCCTTGTTCTGGCGCGCGATCCGCACCCGCTCGCCGAGCGGAACGAAGCTGTCGTCGGTCCGCGTCATCACCACCCGGTACTTGCCGCGCTTCTCCAGCTTCTCGCGCAGCTGCTGGGCGAAATCGAGCACGATCGTCTTTTCGCTTTCGCCGCTCGGAGCGGAGGTGCCGCCGTCCATGCCGCCGTGGCCGGGGTCAATCACCACCACCGGCCTGGTGTCGCCGGCTGCAGCCGTCTCGGTGTCGGCGGCATCCTTGCGGACCTGCTCGGCGGCGCGCCGCGGCTTGGCATCGAGGGCGAGATTGCGCAGGAAGGTGTCGCGATCGACCGCAACCAGATCGACCACCAGCCGGGCCGGCTGGCCTTCCACCGGGTCGAGCACGAAAGCCCGGTCGATGCGCACCGGTCCGCTGGCGTCGAGCACGATGCGCGACCCACCCGCCATCACCAGGCCGAAGCGGAACGCCTTCACCAG
>DASWSO010000066.1:0-3770 GCA_036402635.1 Xanthobacteraceae bacterium | reverse complement strand
GGCGGATCGGGCCGGCGCCGTTCGTCGCGCTCGGCGTGTTCGCGGCGGTCGGCATCATGCGCTGGCCGCTGTGGTGGGTGGTGCTGATCGCGACGCCGGTGAGCATCGCACTCGCCTGGCGGTGGCGCCGATGAACGACGGTACCTCGCAGCTACCTTCGATGGCGCTGCACTTTGCGCTCTTGTCGCTGCTCGCGGTCGGTGGGGTGAACTCGGTGATCCCCGAGATGCACCGGCAGGCCGTGGAGGTGTCCGGCTGGATGAACGACCGGCAGTTCGCGGAAATGTTCGCCATCGCGCAGGTGGCACCGGGGCCGAACGTCATCGTGGTGGCGTTGATCGGCTATCACGTGGCGGGGGTGCTCGGCGCGGCCGTTGCAACGCTCGCGATGTGCGGGCCGAGCTGCGTGCTCACCTACGCGCTCACCCTGACGTGGCAGCGCTTCCAGCAGGCGCCGTGGCGGATTGCCGTGCAGGCGGGCCTGGTGCCGGTCTCGGTCGGCCTGATCGCCGCGAGCGCGCTGATCCTCGCGCTCACCGCCGATCGCAACGCGGTCGCGGCGGCGCTGACGGCGGCGACGGCGGCGGTCGGCTACTTCACGCGGTTTAACCCACTGTGGATGTTCGCGCTTGCCGCGCTTGTCGGCTACCTCGGGCTCGTTTAGGTCAAATCGCCAGTTCAGTTGACCGGAAGCTTGTGCTAGCAATCGTTCCGGGGAACAGAAAAAAAATCGGGAGGACCACTTGGCGGACACTGCACCGTCTACGCGGCGCGAGCCGCATCTCGGCTTCGTTCGCAATCCACAGGATTTTTGGGGCGGTGTTGCGCTGCTCGGGCTCGCCGCGCTCACCTGGTGGGCATCGCGCGAGCTTCCAGGTCAGCAAGGCTTCGCGTTCGGTCCCGGCACCGCGCCGCGGCTATTCATCGTCCTGCTCGCCCTCAATGCGCTCGCGGTCATCGCCATGGGCGTGATGATCGACGGTCCGCCAGTCGAGCGCTATGCGATCCGCGGCCCACTGCTGGTGACCGCCGCCGTGCTGGTATTCGCGGCCACCATTCGGCCGCTTGGCCTGATCATTTCGAGCTTCCTGCTGGTGCTGGTTTCGTCAGCGGCGACCAACGAGGTGAAATGGCTGCAGACCGTCATCTGGGCCGCGGTGCTCGCCGCCTTCTGCGCCTTCCTCTTTCCTTACGTGCTGAACCTTCCGATGCAGCTTTGGCCGCGGTTCTGAGCAGCAGGCATCCTCATGGACATCTTTGCCAATCTCATTCACGGGTTCGCGGTTGCCGCCAGCCCGATGAACCTCGGCCTGTGCCTGCTCGGCGCCATGGTCGGCACGCTGATCGGCGTGCTGCCCGGCATCGGGCCGCTGGCCACCATCGCCATGCTGCTGCCGATCACCTTCGGCCTGCCGCCGGTCGGCGCGCTGATCATGCTGGCCGGCATCTACTACGGCGCGATGTACGGCGGCTCCACCACCGCCATCCTGGTCAACATCCCGGGTGAATCCGCCTCCGTGGTGACCACGCTCGACGGGCATCAGATGGCGCGGCAGGGCCGCGCCGGTCCGGCGCTGGCGATCGCCGCGATCGGATCGTTCTTCGCCGGTTGCGTCGCGACCGTTTTCGTCGCGGTCCTGGGAGCGCCGCTGACAAGGCTCGCGCTATTGTTCGGTCCGGCCGAATACTTCTCGCTGATGGTGCTCGGCCTGGTGTTCGCGGTGGTGCTCGCCAAGGGCTCGGTGCCGAAGGCGATCGCCATGATCCTGGTCGGGCTGCTGCTCTCGATGATCGGCACAGACATCGAGACCGGCCAGACCCGCATGACATTCGACGTCATCGAGCTGTCGGACGGCGTCGGCTTCGTCGGTTTGGCGATGGGCGTGTTCGGCTTCTCCGAGATCATGCGCAACCTCGAAGTGGTGCAGAACCGCGAGCTGGTGCAGAGCAAGATCACCGGCCTGATGCCGACCATGAAGGACCTGAAGGAAGCGGCGCCGGCGGTGCTGCGCGGCACCTTGTTGGGCTCCATGCTGGGCATCCTGCCGGGCGGCGGCACCATCCTGGCGTCGTTCGGCTCCTACACGTTAGAGAAGAAGCTCGCCAAGGATCCGTCGCGCTTCGGCAAGGGCGCGATCGAAGGCGTCGCCGGACCGGAGAGCGCCAACAACGCCGCCTCGCAGACCTCGTTCATCCCGCTGCTCACGCTCGGCATTCCGCCGAATGCCGTGATGGCGCTGATGGTCGGCGCCATGACGATCCACGGCATCGTGCCGGGCCCGCAGGTGATGACCAAGCAGCCGGACCTGTTCTGGGGCCTGATCGCGTCGATGTGGATCGGCAACCTGATGCTGGTGGTGATCAACCTGCCGCTGGTCGGGTTGTGGGTGCGGCTGCTGCGCGTGCCGTACCGGCTGCTGTATCCGATGATCCTGGTGTTCTGCTGCATCGGTGTCTACTCGCTCAACAACACGCCGTTCGACGTGGTGCTGACCGCGATCTTCGGGCTGGTGGGCTATTGGCTGATCAAGCACGACTTCGAGCCGGCGCCGATGCTGCTCGGCTTCGTGCTCGGGCCGCTGATGGAGGAGAACCTCCGCCGCGCCATGCTGCTCGCCCGCGGCGACGCCACCGTGTTCTTCACCCGACCGATCTCGGCCGGGCTGATGGTGCTGTCGATCGGGCTGCTGATCATCGCGGTGCTGCCGATGATCCGGCAGAAGCGCGACGTGGTGTTCACCGAGTAGGCCGGCCCAACAGTCGGCCGGAGCGATCGGCGCGGGGGCACGGCTCTCGCGCCGCTTTATTTCCAGACATATTGACAGTCGCCCGGGCGGTTGCTCGCGCCGATGTGACTTTTAACGTGAGTTCGCCCCTTGCACGTTACACGCGAGGTCGTCACGCTATAACCATAAGCAAAATAGCTTTTTGGAGGAAATTCGTATGTCACGCGATGGAATCGTCCGCTTTTTGGCCGGCGCCTTGGCACTCGCGCTGACCAGCGCTGCCGCTATCGCGCAAGATTATCCCACCCGCCCGATCACGCTGATCGTGCCATTTGCGGCGGGCGGCCCGACCGACACCATCAGCCGCATCGTCGCCGAGAACATGTCCCGCACGCTCGGACAGACGCTCGTCATCGAGAACATCGTCGGCGCCGGAGGCACCACCGCGACCACCCGGGCGGCACGTGCCGCGCCCGACGGCTATACGCTCGAAACCGGCCACATGGGGACGCACGCGGCCGCGGTCGGGCTGTATGCGAAGCTCGCCTACGATCCGCGCAGGGACTTCGAGCCGGTGGGTCTCTTGGCCGGCACGCCGATCCTGATCCTGGCGCGCAAGGATTTCCCGCCAAAGGATCTGAAGGAGTTCGTCGCCTACGTGAAGGCGAACGGCAACAAGCTCAACGAGGCGCATGCCGGTGTGGGCTCGGTCTCGTTCACCACCTGCTCGCTGCTCAACCACATCCTTGGCGTCAAACCGACCCGCGTGCCCTTCACCGGCACCGGGCCTTCCATGAACGCGCTGGTCGGCGGGCAGGTCGACTACATGTGCGACCAGATCGTCAACGCGGTGCCGCAGGTGCAGGCCGGCACCATCAAGGCGTACGGCGTGGCGACGCCGGAGCGCAACCCGGCGCTGGCAAACGTGCCGACCACGAAGGAGGGCGGTCTGCCGGAATTCCAGACCTCGGCCTGGAACGCGATGTTCGCGCCCAAGGGCACGCCGAAGCCGATCATCGACAAGCTCAATGCCGCGCTGGTGAA